>JBLNDU010000110.1:0-3548 GCA_050261935.1 Nocardioidaceae bacterium
TGATGATGAACGTGCCCCAGTCCGTCATCCACGGGAAGTCGCCCATGAAGACCGACTGCTCCCGGATCTCGCCCGTCTCACGATTCTGGAACGCGACCTTGACGGTGAGCGGCCGCGCGTAGGTGAGGTCCTTCTCGCGGCACTCCGAGATCGGCGCCACGGGCTCGTCGAAGGTGATGTCCTCGAAGACGACCGCCAGGTTGCCGGTGTAGTCCTCGATCGGCGAGACATCGTCGATCGTCTCGCGAAGCCCGCCCCCCGCGGTGTCGACGAGCCAATCGAACGAGCGCCGCTGGATGTCGATCAGGTTGGGCACCTCGAGGACGTTCTCGAGGCGTGAGAAGCTGCGGCGGGTGCGGGCGGCGTCAAGGCGTGCCAAAGCGGCGACTCCTTCGTCGTGGGATTGCGGCGGGGCAGCGAGAAGGGCGCAAAGCGCGACCGCCCAGAATAGCAAAGCTGAACCCGCCCCCGGTAGGGGCGGCTGCCGCCCCGCTCGGTGCGGGCGGCGCGGCCATCACGGACCCCGTCCCGAGGCGTCGCGGTATGTGGCGACGCGCTCCGCAGGGACGGCTGCGGCTATAGGCCGGCCCCGACTCTAGCGCCGATCCCGCCCGCGTGCAGACTTGGGCGGGCGGCGCGGACGGCGAGCGCGGCGAGGGCCGCCGCGTAGACGCCGTACGGCAGTCGCAGCTGACGGCGGTCGATCGGCGCGAGCAGGGCGACGCCCGGGCCCGTCGCGAGGTCGCGCGCCAGGTGGATCAGCGCGCCCGCCGCCGCGCCGCGCAGGAGCGCGCCGGCACGGGAGGGCAGCAGGGCCGCCGCCCCGAGCAACGCCGGGACGGCCAGCGTGTGCGCCGGCGGACGCGGGGTCGCGCTCGTGATCTCGGCGCGGCGCCTCATGAGCGGGAGGTGGTCCGCGTCGACGCCGAGCGAGGCGACCGCGTAGCCCGCGCGCCAGCCTCGCGGCCTCGGCGGCAGGCACATGAGCGCGAGCGCCGCCGTGGCGGCGTGCGCCGGCTCGTCGAGCAGGCCGCCGAGCGGCCATGGTGGGTCGAGCGCGAGCGCGGCGTCGGCCGCGAGCACCACGGCCAGCGCGGCCCAGGGGCGCGCCGCGCGTCGCGTCAGCCCGACCGGCTCGTGGCGGTCGAGCGCGCCGATGGCCGCCCCCGCCTCGACCCGGGGCGCCTCAGCCGGCACGCGCGGCCGCTTCGCTCGCGACGAGATCGAGGAGCGCGCGCTACTTGAGCTCCACCGTGCCGCCGGCCTCCTCGAGCTCGCCCTTGAGCTTGTCGGCCTCCTCGCGCTCCACGCCCTCCTTGACCGGCTTGGGAGCCTCGTCGACGAGCGCCTTGGCCTCCTTCAACCCGAGCCCCGTGGCCGCGCGCACCACCTTGATGACTTGGATCTTCTTCTCGCCGGCGCCGGTGAGGACGACGTCGACGGTGGTCGACTCCTCCTCGGGCTCCGCGCCGTCGCCGCCCGCGCCGGCGCCCGCCACCGGGGCGGCGGCGACCGCGGCGCTCGCCGAGACGCCGAACTCCTCCTCGAGCGCCTTGATCCGCTCGGACAGCTCGAGCACTGAGATGCTCTTGAGCTCCTCGATCCACTCCTGCGTCGTGGGCATCTAGCCCTCCTTCCCGTCGTCGTCTCCTGAGGCGGCCGAGTCCCCGCCTGCCTCGCCGCTCGCCGGCGGCGCATCGGCCGGCGCGTCCGTCTCCGCCGGGGCGGCCTCGGGGGCCGCGCCGCCTGCGGGCAGCAACCCCTGCTCCGCGATCTGCCCGAGCTGCACGGCCAGCCCCCCGATCAGCGCGCCCAGCGAGCGCACGAGCCCGGTGAGCGGGGCGGCCACCATCCCGACGAGCTGGGCGTCGAGCGCCTCGCGCGCCGGCAGGCGCGCGATCGACTCGATCTGGTCGGCGCTCAGCGGCTCGCCGTTCATCCGCCCGCCCTTGAACCGCAGGGCGTCGACCTGACGCCGGAACTGGGACAGCGCCTTCGCCGCGAGCGCTGCGTCGCCGCCTTCCTCGGTCACGAACGTGAGCGCGGTCGGCCCCTCGAGCACGCCCTTCAGCTCGTCGGCCCCGGCCTGCTCCACCGCGCGCAGCGTGAGCGTGTTCTTCACGACACGGAAGGCGGCGCCGGCCTCGTTCAGCCTGGCGCGGAGCTCGGCCGCCTGTGGCACGCTCATGCCGCGGAAGTCGACGGCGAAGATGGCGTCGGCGGCGCGGATCTGAGCCGCGACCTCCTCGACGACCGCTGCCTTCTGGTCCCTATTCATCGTCTACCTCTCATGCAAGGAGCCCGCGCATCAGGCGGGCTCCACGGGACGGCTGCGTCGCGTCGAGGTCCGCCTGCACCGGTCTTACTGGCCGCCGGTGGTCTCGGGCAGGAAGCTCCGGCTCAGGCTACCGCGGCGGCCTCCTCCGCGATGTCGCGCGTACGGGTGGGGTCGACCTTGATGCCCGGCCCCATCGTCGTGGCCAGCGTGACCGTGCGGATGTAGCGGCCCTTCGCCGCCGCAGGCTTCGCGCGAACGAGCTCCTCGATCACCGCCGCGTAGTTGCCGAGCAGCGCGCGCTCGTCGAAGCTCGCCCTGCCGATCGGCAGGTGCACGATCGCGGTGCGGTCGGTGCGGTACTCGAGCTTGCCGGCCTTCGACTCGGACACCGCCTTGCCGACGTCGATCGTGACCGTGCCGACCTTCGGGTTGGGCATCTTGCCCTGCGGCCCGAGGATCCGCCCGAGCCGGCCGACCACCGGCATCATGTCGGGCGTCGCGATCGCCACGTCGAAGTCCGTGAAGCCGCCCTGCACGCGCTCGGCCAGGTCCTCGGCGCCGACGTGGTCGGCGCCCGCCTCCTCCGCCTCGCGCGCCTTGTCGCCCTTCGCGAAGACCGCCACCCGCCGCTCCTTGCCGAGCCCGTGGGGGAGCGCGATCGTGCCGCGCAGCTGCTGGTCGGCGTGGCGGACGTTGAGCCCCGTGCGGACGTGGCACTCGACCGTCTCGTCGAAGCTCGCCGCCCGGAGCTCCTTGATCAGCCGCACCGCCTCCGCGGGCGCGTAGACACGCTCGCGATCGACGCCCTCGTAGGCGCGGCGGTAGCGCTTGCCACGGTGCATCAGGCCACCTCCACGCCCATGGAGCGCGCCGTGCCCTCGATGATCTTCGCCGCCTGCTCGACGTCGTGGGCGTTCAGGTCCTGGAGCTTGCGCTCGGCGATCTCGCGGAGCTGGTCGCGCGTGATCGTGCCGACCTTCTCCCGATTCGGCTCGCTCGAGCCCTTCTCGATCGCGAGCGCCTGCTTGATCAGGACGGCCGCCGGAGGTGTCTTCGTGATGAAGGTGAAGGAGCGGTCCTCGTAGACCGTGATCTCCACCGGGATGATCGTGCCGCCCTCGTTCTGGGTCTGCGCGTTGAAGGCCTTGCAGAACTCCATGATGTTCACGCCGTGCTGGCCGAGCGCCGGCCCCACCGGGGGCGCCGGGTTGGCGGCGCCACCGGGCACCTGCAGCTTGATGAGCGTGAGGACCTTCTTAGCCATGGGCTC
>JBLNDU010000111.1:0-8502 GCA_050261935.1 Nocardioidaceae bacterium
CGACATGTCGCCGTGCAGCGCCCGCACTCGCACGCCCGCGTCGTTCAGCCGGTTCGCCAGGCGGTCGACCCCCACCTTGGTACGCGCGAACACGATCGCCTGCTCCGGGCGCTCCTGCTGAAGCACCCGCGTGAGCGTGTCGGCCTTCTGGCGATCGGGCACCTCGACGAAGAACTGCTCGACGGTGTCGATCGCGAGCGCCTCCGCCGCCACCTCGATCTCCACCGGGTCGTGCATGAACTTCTCGGCGAGCGCCCGGATCGGGGGCGGGATCGTGGCCGAGAAGAGCGCCGTCTGGCGGCCCATCGGGCAACGGGCGAGGATCGTCTCCACGTCCTCGAGGAAGCCGAGGTCGAGCATCTCGTCGGCCTCGTCGAGCACCACGTAGCGGGCGCCGTCGAGGAACAGGTGGTGGCGCTCCATCATGTCGAGCACGCGCCCGACCGTGCCCACCACGACCTGCGCGCCGCGTCCGAGCCGCGTCGCCTGGTCGCGCAGCGAGGCGCCGCCGAAGATCGCCACGACCTCGATGCCGCGCTGCGCCCCGTAGGCGCGCAGCGCCTGCGTCACCTGGATGCACAGCTCGCGCGTCGGGGTGAGCACGAGCGCCTGGACGTCGTCGTCGTCGGTGTCGACGTACTCGACCATGGGCAACCCGAAGGCCGCAGTCTTGCCGGTCCCGGTCTGCGCCTGGCCCATCACGTCGCGCCCGGCGCGCAGGGCGGGGATCGCCTGCTCCTGGATCGGGGTCGGGTGCTCGTAGCCCAGGTGCGCCAGGGACGCGAGCACCGGCTCGGGCAGCTGCAGGTCGGCGAAGGTGGTCACTCGGAAATCAGCCTACTCAGCTTGACCCGAGCGGTGCTGCGCTGCACTGTCACGCGGTGGCCGAAGAGCGCGTGGAGCAGGGCGGCGCTTCGCCGCGCTCCCAGCCTGCCCGGGCAGAGCCCGTCAGGCTGGACGCCCTCGGCGAGGGTCGAGCCGCGCGGGCCATCGGCATGCTCCCCGGCGCTGACCGCCTCTCACCGCTCGCACGGGTCGGCGTCGCCTTAGGCGTCCTCGCGCTTCTGTTCCTCGCCGCCCTGGCTACGGATCCGTGGGGCTTCATCGTGTTCGGCGCCGCCGTCGGACTCCTCGTCGTGGCCGGCGTTCCGGCCGCCCAGGTGGGGGTGATGTCGCTCGCGGCCCTCGGTCGCGCCGCGCTTCCGCTGCTTCTCCCGCTGTTCGTGTTCGTCGCGGCCGGAGTCGTGAAGTCGCCGGGGGAGCTGCAGTTCGCCGTCGGCCTCATCACCCTGCTCGCGGGGTGGTTCTGGCTGGTGAAGCCGGACTGGGATCAGCGTCGCGAGGTGCTGAGGCGGTACCCGCGCTCTCGCTCGGCCATGCGCGCGGCGAGGCAGGTCGGGCTCCCTGCGCTGCTCGCGCTCGCGGCGGTCCTGTATCTCGGGAAGTCGATCTTCGACGTGTTCGGAGGCAGCGACTACGTCGCGACGAGGCTGTTCGTCGTTGCCGTGTTGTCCCTGGCGGTCGCGGCCGTACTGCGCCTGCTGGGCTACGCGCGCACGGCGTTCCGGGCGGCGGTCGCGGTCGCGCTCGTCCTCCTGCTGGCGCGGCTGGCCGTCGAGCTCGGCGTTCTGCCGGGCGGGTTCCTCGAGGAGGTCGAGCCGGGGATGCTCGCCCTCATCGCGGGTGCGCTGCTCGCGCTCACGGCCGCCGTCGAGATCGTCACGTCGCTGCTGGCGCGTGGCGCCGCGGAGCAGACCGGCGTGCCCGCCGATCAGCTCTCGAGAGGCATGCGAGCAGCCGCGTTCCTCGAGACCCCGGTGACGGCTCGTTGGCTCACGGATCGCGCCGCTGCGCTGGGCACCGCTCTCTCGCTCTTCTCCGCGCTCTCCCTACTGGTCGCCGTCTTCGCCGCCTCCAGCGCCGGTGGCGCGGAGGAGGGTCTCGGCAGCACGGCGCGGGCCGGGCAACCCACGGCTTCGCTGCCCACCGACGACCACGCCCTGGCCGCGATGTTCTCTCCGGTGCTCACCTTCACCGCGGACCAGCGCTGGACGCCCATCGCCGTGGACGACTACGTGCGGGGCGCCACCGTCACGGACTGGGAGGGCCGCGCGACACGGGTCGACACGGTCGACGACCTCGAGACGGACTGCTTGGGGGTGGTAGGCACCCCCTGCTACGTGATGAGGCAGCGCTGCGCCGACGACGAGGACGAGGCCCTCTGCGCCGAGAGGCTCTCCCGCGACAGGAAGGCGGTGTACGTGCGGGTGGCGCGAAAGGCCGACTGGAAGGGATGCGAGCGGTCGAAGCCCTGCGTCGACGGCTCTCCCAATCCCTTCGCCAGCGCGCGGGGAACGCATGCCCGAGCCACCGAGATCCTCGTGCAGTACTGGTACTTCTACCCTTCGACGAGTGGGTCGCCCCCGTCGCGATCGGCGACCTGAAGCAGGTCCATCCGGCCGACTGGGAGGCCGTGACGGTGGGGCTGTCGCGGAGGGAACCGCTGTGGGTGGCCTACTCGGCCCACTGCGGAGGCACCTTCGCGGACTGGGAGCGAGTGCCCGTCGCCGAGTCGGACCCGGAGCGCCTCCGCCCGCTGGTGGCGGTCGCCTACGGGTCGCAGGCCAACTACCGAGTGGCCAGGCAGAGCCGCGTCCCGAACTTCGCGGAGTGCTCCGGGATCCCGAAGGACCGGCTGACCCTCGTGAGCTACGCGGCGAACATCCGCGACCGGACGGATGACAGCAGGCTGTGGGATCCGGGCCCCGGCGATCTCCGCCTCGTCACGGCCGAGACGCCGCCCATGAGCTTCCCGGGGCGCTGGTCGGCCTACAACCGCATGACGCTCGAGACCCTGCGCAGGGAGCTCCCGCTCGGCCGGCAGACGGGTGGCGGCCCCTCGGCGCCGCCCCTGCAACGACTGTGGCAGAAGCCGATGAGCACGATCTTCGGCGGAGGCGCCTGGAAGGAGGGCTGACGCGGGGCGCGACCCGTCGGCGCCCTGCGCGGAGCGCCACGGGGCGCGACGCCTTCGGTGCGCTGCGCGGAGCGCCACCGGATCGCGCGTCAGCCGGCCGTGCCGGTGTGCCCGGGCCGAGCGCGCCGGCCGCCCGCGCCGGGCACGCGCAGCGTCCGGCTCACGGCCAGCGTGGTGGCCCCGTCGCGCCGCGTGAGCGCCACTCGCGCTGGCACTGCCGAGCGCGGCCGGAGCGCGAAGCTCGCCTCGCCGCGCCGGTCGAGCCGTGCGCGCCGGACGGGCCACCAGCCGAAGCGCTCGCGGAGGCGGAGCTGGAGCACGGCGGTCGCGCCCGGCAGCCTCGGGACCGACCGCACGCGGAGCGTCCCGCCCCTCCGCCGGAGGAGTAGCCGCGGCCGCGCGGAGACCTCGACGCGCACCGGGGCGCCCACCACCCCGCCTGCGACCACGCGGTAGCTCGTCGTGCGGTCGGGGCGGAGCGTGGCCGCGAAGGCGCCGTCCGCGCCCACCGGCGCGCTCGCGACGGGCGCGAAGCCGCCGGCCGTGGCGGCCTCGACGGTGACGCTGGGGTTGCCGGGGACGATCCGCCCGGCGAGCCGGACCGGCGTCCGGGCGAGCACCGGCGCCGAGGGGCCGCGGAGCAGGACGTTCTCGACCGACACGGACCCCGTCATGAACGGGTGGATCGTGCAGAGGTACGGATGCTTGCCGGGGAGGTCGAAGGCATGCGAGGCGCCGCGCGACGGCGGGATCAGCCCGGAGTCGAAAGCGCCGTCGCGCAGGTGGACGGTGTGGGTCGTGCCGAGGCTGCGGTTGGACCAGGCCACGCTGTCGCCGGCCAGCACCGTCACGGCGGGCGGCTCGAACGAGAAGCCGCGGATCGTGACGAGCGCCTGCTCGGCGCTCGCCGGCGCCGGCGGCGCCAGGATGGCGGAGAGCGCGGCGGAGGCGGCGATCGCGGCGCGAGCCCGCCGTGGGCGGCCAGTTGCCCGCGCGCGGCTCATCCCGGCCGCGGCGCCCCCCCTCGCCGCGAGACGCGGTAGAGGCCGATCATGCCGCGCGCCATGTGATCCTCGACGTGGCAGTGGTAGAGCCAGGTGCCCGGCTCGTCCTCGCGCCAGCGCACGCGGAAGCTCTCGGCGGGCCCGATCGCCCGCGTGTCGCGCGGGCGCCCGCCCTCGCGCCAGCGGTGGCCGTGAACGTGGAAGGTGTGGTGCTCCGATCCGAGCGCGAGCACGTCCCACTGCACGAGGTCCCCCACGCGCGACCGGAAGATGGGCGTGTTGCCCACGAAGGCGCGCCCATTGATCGTCTCGAACTGGCGGGTGGCCTCGAAGAACACCACGAACTCGCGCGACGGTCGGCGCTCGTGGCGCCCGGCGATCGACAGCGCCCCGTACATGCCACCGGCGATCGAGTCGTCCATCGAGGGCGAGTGGTCGTGGTAGGGCCAGACGCCGGCGGAGTCGGCTCCGGCGCGGAGCCGATAGGTGAAGCTCCGCCCGGGCGGGACCGCCGCGCCGCGCCCCGAGAACCCGGGCAGGTAGGCGCCGTCCGAGGCGGGCGCGTAGCGCACGCCGTGGAAGTGCATCGAGTGCGGCCGCCGGAAGGTGGTGTCCATGTTCCTGAAGTGGACGATCAGCCGGTCGCCTACGCGCGCGCGGAGCAGGGGGCCGGGGATCAGGTCGTGGTCCGTGCTCGCCACGACGGCGTTGCGCAGCGGCCGCCGCCAGCCACGGGTGTAGCGCCGGTAGACGACCGTCGGGAAGACGGTCTGCGCGGGCGCGAAGCGCTGCCCCATGATCGCGTCGCGGCCGTTCGGCACGACGTTCCAGCTCGTGGGCGCGGCGGCCACCCAGACCTGGCGCACCGCCGCCCGCGCCGGCTCGCCGCCGGCCCCCGCGCTCAGGGCGAGCGCGAGGGCCGCGGCGGCTGCGAGGCGGGCTAGCGGACGTTGAAGCTGCCCTGCATCCACGGGTGAATGCCGCAGAGGTAATGCAGCGTGGAGCCCTTCTTGGCCGTGATCTTGAACCTCACCGTCGCGTTCGGGTTGATGACGATCGAGTCGCCGGCGCGGTCGAAGCCCTTGTCGCCGACGTCGACGAGCGGCTTCGACGGCGGCTGGTCGTCCTCCGTCGCACCGTGCGCCACGAAGAGCTGGGCGCAGACCGACTTGGCGTTCTCGGGCGAGCAGCTCTCGACCTGACGGGCGTTCCGCGGGAGCTGCGAGCGCTTCACGAGCGAGAGCGTGTGGGGCGCCTCCGTGCGGTTCTTGACCGTCACCTGGCCGCCCGAGCGGATCGCGGTCGCACCCGGGGCGAAGCGGAACGTCTCCCCGGCGAAGCTGTTGATCTTGACCTGCAGGCCGCCCTTGATGAGGACGGTGGCCTGGTTGGGCGCCTTCTTCGGCGCCTTCGCTGCGACCGCCGTACCGATGGCGGCGAGCGCGAGCACGAGCGCGAGCGCGAGGCCGCGCGCGAGGATCCGATGGGGCATTGAGCCTCCTTTCCGCGCGACCGGGTGAGGGCCCTCCCGCCGGCGCGCATGGGTTGCGAGTCCCCTAGACGGGGGTCATTGGATCAACGTACTCCAGGTATCCCAGAGTGCGCCAGCGGCGTCTTGATACAGAACGCTCGACCGGGGCCCTATGCGCCCGGGTCGAGCAGCAGCTTGCCGGTCGTGCGCCGCGCCGCCAGGTCCTCGTGCGCGCGCCGGACGTCCGAGAGCGGGTAGGTGGCGCCGAGCTCGGGGCGGAGCTCGCCGCGCGCGGCGCGCGCGAACAGGTCCGCCAGCGGCTCCTCGAGCAGCTCGCGGCGGCCGAGGCAGTGACCGAAGTAGAAGCCGATCACGGCCTTGCTCTCGCGCATCAGGTAGCCGCTCCGCACGCTGTTCTGCTCGCGGCTGGCGATCCCGTAGGTCACGAGGCGGCCGAACGGCGCGAGCGCGCGCAGGCTGGCGTCGAACACGGCGCCGCCGGCCATCTCGAGCACGACGTCGACCCCGCTGCCGCCGTTCGCCTCCCGCAGCGCGGCCTCGAGGTCGGGCGCCCCCACGTCCACGGCCACGTGGGCGCCCAGTTCGAGCGCCAGGCTGCGCTTCTCCTCGGAGCTGGCGGTGGCGATCACGCGCCCGGCGCCCAGCGCGCGGCCGAGCTGCACGGCTAGGCTCCCCACGCCGCCGGCCGCCGCGTGCACCACCACGCTCTCGCCGGGGACCATCCGGCCGGACGTGCGGTAGAGGTGCCAGGCGGTCAGGCCCTGGACGAGCAGGGCGAGCGCCGCGCCGTCGTCGACGCCGTCCGGGATCGGGAACGTCGTGGCGCGCGGCGCGGCCGCGTACTGGGCGTAGCCCCCGGTGCCCGGCAGCAGCGCCACCACGCGCGTGCCGTCGGCCGTGCGGCCGGCCACCTCCGTGCCCGGCACGAACGGCAGCCCGTAGCGCTTCACGTACGCGTTCTCGCGCGCGTGGGTGTCGGCGAAGTTGACGCCCGCGCGCGTGACCTCCACGAGCAGCTGGCCCTCGCCGGGCTCCGGCGTCGGAATCTCCACGAGCTCGAGCACCTCGGGGCCGCCGTACCGATCGATCCGCACCGCGCGCATGCCGGCGCGGAAGCCTAGAGCCGCGCCGCGGCTAGGCTCTCGCGCCCGTGAGCCTCGTCGTCGTGGGATCGATCGCCTTCGACTCGGTGCAGACGCCGTTCGGTCAGCGCGAGCGCATGCTGGGCGGCTCGGCCGTCCACTTCGCGCTCGCCGCGAGCTTCTTCGGGGAGGTGCGCGTCGTGGGCCCGGTCGGGGATGACTTCGGCGACGAGCAGTACGCCGTGCTGCGCGAGCGCGGGGTGGACACCGAGGACATCGAGCGGGTCGAGGGGGAGACCTTCTTTTGGCGCGGCCACTACGAGTTCGACCTCAACACGGCGCACACGGACGACACCCGGCTCGGCGTGTTCGGCGACTTCGAGCCCAAGCTGTCCGAGGGCTCGCGCGCTGCCGACGCGCTGTTCCTCGCCAACATCCAGCCCGAGCTGCAGCGTGGCGTGCGCGCGCAGTGCGAGCACGCCCGCCTGGCCGGCCTCGACTCGATGAACCTCTGGATCGAGACGGCGCGCGACTCGCTCGTGCGGGCGATCGCCGACGTCGACATGGTGTTCATGAACGACGCGGAGATCCGCCAGCTCACCCGGCAGCCGAACCTCGTGCGTGGCGCGCGCGAGCTCATGGCGCTCGGGCCGCGCGTCGTGGTCGCGAAGCAGGGCGAGTACGGCGCCGCCCTGTTCACCCGCGAGGGCTTCTTCGCGCTGCCCGCCTACCCGCTCGAGACGGTGGTCGACCCGACCGGCGCCGGCGACTCGTTCGCGGGCGGCTTCCTCGGCTACCTCGCCGCCCAGGACGACCCCGAGGAGGAGACGACGCTGCGGCGCGCGATGACCTACGGCTCCGTACTCGCCTCGTTCAACGTCGAGGAGTTCGGCACCGACCGCGTGCGTCGCCTGACGCGCGACGAGATCGAGCACCGCTTCCTCGACTTGAAGCGCATGACGAGCGTCGAGGTCGTCCCGGCCTGACGTCGACGTGCCGCGCGAAGCGTACCCCTGCCACGATGGCGAGGTGCGACGAGGCGCGATCGTGCTGGCGCTGAACCTCGCCGACGTGCGGACGCTCGAGCGGCGAGGGCGGCGGGTGCGGACCGGGATCTGGAAGCTGCCCACGCCCGACCGCATCCTGGCGCGAGCGGAGGGGCTCGTCGGCGACACCCAGGGCGACCGCAGCGTGCACGGCGGACGCCACAAGGCGGTCTACGCCTACGCGAGCGAGGACAGCCGGTGGTGGGGGGAGCGGCTCGGCCGCGCGCTCGAGCCCGGCAGCTTCGGCGAGAACCTCACGACGGCGGGCGTCGACGTCTCGGGCGCCGTGGTCGGCGAGCGCTGGCGGGTCGGCGGCGCACTGCTCGAGGTGAGCGAGCCGCGCCTGCCGTGCTGGAAGCTCGGCGCCCGCCTCGGTGACCCGCGGCTCCCGAAGCGCTTCGCGGCGGCGGGGCGTCCGGGCGCCTACCTGCGCGTGCTCGCCGAGGGCGAGGTGGGCGCGGGCGACGCGGTCGAGCTGGTCGAGCGGCCGGGGCACGGCGTGACCGTTGCGCTGCTGTCCGAGGCGCGCCTGCGCGACCGCTCGCTGGCGCCGCGGCTGCTCGCCGCGACGAGCCTCTCGCCGGCTTGGCGCGAGTGGGCCGAGAGCGCGGCCGCGTAGCCTCCTGGCAAACTCGCCCGACATCGACGCGCGAGGGCCCGCGGCCGGATTCCGGTGTGCGCATCGTCACTTGCGCGCCCGGGTACCATCCCGCCGTGGGCTGGGCCTTCGTCTGGCTGTTCGTCGTCCTGAAGATCCCGGTGATCGCCGCGCTCTGGCTCGTGTGGTGGTCGATCCGCGACCCCGAGCCGCCCGAGGAGCCCCGCGGCGACGGCGGCGGCTCCGACCGCGACCCGCACCGACGTCCGCGCCCGCGCCGGCCCGGGCCCACGCGGCGCGGAC
>JBLNDU010000112.1:0-2537 GCA_050261935.1 Nocardioidaceae bacterium
CCGCCCGCGCTCAGAGCGGCGTGTCCTCGGCACGCAGGAGCCGCCGGAGCAGGTGCATCGCCACCGTCGTCGAGCGGTCGCGCACCTCGGCGCGGTCGCCCGGCAGGCGCAGGTCGCGCGCGAGCGTTCGCCCGTCGGCGAGCCGAGCGCAGAAGCACACGTACCCGACCGGCTTGTCAGGGCTGCCTCCCCCCGGGCCGGCGACGCCGGTCACCGCGACGGCGACGTCGGCGTCGAAGCGGGCGAGCGCGCCGGCGGCCATCGCCTCCGCCACCTCGGGCGATACCGCGCCGCGCGCGCCGATCAGGGCTGGCTCCACCCCGAGCAGGCTCGTCTTGGCCGCGTCGGAGTAGGCGACGACGCCGCCTGCCACGTACTCCGAGGAGCCCGGCACCTCCGTGAGCCGGGCCGCGAGCAGCCCCGCCGTGCACGACTCGGCCACCGCGATCCGGCGCCCGCGCAGGAGCGCCGCCACCTGCTCGTCGACCGTCGAGCCGTCCGCCGAGAAGAGCGTGCCGCCGTGGCGCGCCCGGATCACCCCCAAGAGGCGCGTCCAGGCGTCCTCGTCGCGTGGCTCCCGCCGCACCACGACCTCGACCTCGCCGCGGCGCAGGCAGGTCGTGATCTCGAGCCGCTCGAACCCGGGCACCTCGCCCTCGGCCGCGCGCAGCGTCTCCGCGATCTCCGACTCGGGGATGCCGAACAGGCGCAGCGTGGTCCGGTCGTAGCGGGTGCGGCCGGCGATCGCGGCCCGGAAGGCGTCCGTGGCCGTGGCGCGCGCCCAGGTCTCGTGGAGCTCGCGCGGCGGCCCGGGCAGCACGACCACGGTCGGCGCGCCGCCGTCGCGCGGCGGCACGACGAAGGCGGGGGCGGTGCCGGCCGGCTCGATCACGACCGCGCCCTCCGGCACGAGCGCCTGCTTGCGGTTGGACGCCCGCACGGCCTCGAAGTCGAGTCCGCGGTAGCGTCGCATCAGCGGCCGCAGGATCTCGGCGATGCGCTGCTCGAGCTCGTGGTCGAGCACGAGCGGCCGGCCGCTGAAGCGAGCCACCACCTCGACGGTCAGGTCGTCCGCCGTGGGGCCGAGCCCGCCGCTCGTCACGACGAGGCCGACCCCCTGCGCCGCCATGAACCGGAGCTGCGCCTCCATGTCGCCCGGGCGGTCGCCGCAGATGGTGATGTGCGCCAGCTCGACGCCGAGCTCCTCGAGACGGTCCGACAGCCATGGCCCGTTTCGGTCGCGGACGCGGCCCGTGAGCACCTCGGTGCCCGTGATCACCACCCCGGCGCGCGCGGTCACAGGCCCCTCACGGCGCCGGACCCCTCACGCGCACGGGCGCTGGCCGAGCGGCAGCGGCCTGCTGTTCGTGGGGGTGAAGTCGAAGCCGACGGGCTCGGCGCCCGCGCCGAGCGGGAACCGCCTGCCGTTGACGGTGACCTGGACGGCCGTCTTGCCGAGGTTCACCCTGAGCCTCCTGGCCCGCCACGAGCGCGCCGCGGAGAGGATCCCCTCGTAGACGACGGGCGTGCCGGGTCCGTTGTCGACGCAGGCGTAGGTGGGCACGGTGGGCGCGAGCGTGAGCGCCACCGCCGTGGGCCGCGGCCGGCGCGTGCGCCGCGCGCCGGCGCGCGGCGTCGCGGCCCGCTCCGTCGCGGTGGTCCCTCCGCCGTCGTTGTTCTCGTTGCCCCAGAGGCCGAGCACCGCGAGCAGTCCGAGTATCACGACTATCGCCACCGCCAGCGCCAGTCCGCGGCCGGGCGGCCGCGGCCTTCGGCGGCGCTCGCGCTCGCGGCCGAGCGCGGCCGGCGGGCCGAGCGGCCGCAGCGCCTCGAGGTCGTGGCGTTCGTACTCGGCTCGGTACTGCTCGACGAGGCGGTGCGGATCGAGCCCCAGCGCCTCGGCGTAGGTGCGCAGGAAGGTCTTGACGAACGTGGATCCGGGCAGCTGCCCGAACTCCTCGTTCTCGAGCGCGCGCAGGTACTTCGCCCGGATCTTCGTGCGCGACTCGAGGTCGGCGATGTCGAGCCGCTGGCGCATGCGCGCCTCACGCAGCGTGTCGCCGATCGAGGGCACGGCGGCCATTCTTGCGGGTGGGCGGTGGGCTTGCGGCCGGAGGGCCCCGCGGCGCGCGTCAGCCCAGGCCGCGCCGCTTCATCTCCGAGTACACCTCGTTCCGGGCGCTGTCGGCGAGGTTCTGCGGCAGGACGCGGTTGAGGGCGGAGTTCTCGGCGCTCACCTGCTGGAGCATGTCGTGGCTGTCCTTGCGCGCCTCGTTCGCGGTGTCGCGCGCCGCGCCCGCGGCCCGGATCCCGAAGTAGGCGGCGACGACGGAGGCCACGGCCGAGATCGCCGCCCCGGCGATCGCCTGCACGGCGGGGGTCTTCGTTTCGAGCTGGCCCTGGGGCACGGGACCGGGCAGCGAGCCGAGCGCGATCAGGACGACGAGCACCACGACGACGAGCCCCGCCAGCGCGACGATCATCGCGCGCATGTCGCGCAGCGCAGCGGCCCAATCGCCGTCCTCGCGCGCCTTGTC
>JBLNDU010000113.1:0-14627 GCA_050261935.1 Nocardioidaceae bacterium
AGTCGCCCGCCGAGCAGCAGGAAGCCGCCGAAGGTGAGCACGTAGGCGTTCACGACCCAGGGGAGGTTGTCCTGTGAGAAGTCGAGCGCCTCGCCGATCGAGGGCAGCGCGACGTTCACGATCGACGCGTCGAGCACCACGATGAACTGCGCGAAGCAGAGCAGGATCAGGGCGATCCAGCGGCGGTTCACGTAGTCCTGGACGTCGGTCATGTTCGGCCTCCCGTGCCTCGGGCTCTCGACGGCTGCCGGTCCATCGTGGCAGGCGCCTCCCGGATCCCGGGTGCGGCCTGCCGGCGTCCGGCCTTTCGGTTAACCGAACCGCCCGTGCCTCGCCCGCCGCACCGGTCAGCTGCCGGGGCAGGGAATCTCCGCCGTGATCCGGGTGCCCCGCCCGGGCGGGCTGTCGATCTCGAGCCGACCGTTGAGGGCCTCGACGCGCGCCGCGAGGCCTCGCAGGCCCGTGCCGCGGGCGGGGTCGGCGCCGCCGACGCCGTCGTCCGACACCGTCACCGTGGCGCGTCCGTCCGAGTGGCCGATGCTGACGGTCGCGAGAGAGGCGTGCGCGTACTTGGCCACGTTCGTGATCGTCTCCGCCACGACGTAGTAGGCCGCGGCCTCGACCGGCGCCGAGAGTCGCTCCTCGGGCAGCTGCTCGATCTCGACCGGCAGCGGCGAGCGAGCCAGCAGCCCGTCGAGCGCCGGGCCGAGACCTCGCTCGCTGAGCAGGACGGGGTGCAGTCCGCGCGCCAGCTCGCGCAGCTCCTGAAGCCCCTGGACGAGGTCCTCCCGCGCCGCTGCGAGCTCCCGGGCGGCCCCCGAGCCCTCCTCCAGCTTCGGTTCCACCATGCCGAGCCCGAGCGCGACGGAGATGAGGCGCTGCTGAACGCCGTCGTGCAGGTTGCGCTCGAGTCGCCGGCGCTCGGCGTCGCTCGCCTCCACGAGCTCGGCGCGCGATGCGGCCAGCCGCTCGCGGGCGTCGGCGTTCGCCAGCGCCTGCCCGACGAGCTCCGCGAAGTCGCACAGCCGCCGCTCGAGGCCGTCCGGCAGCCGCTCGTCCGACGCGGTCGCCGCGGCGAGCGCGCCCCACAACCGGCCCGCCACCTTGACCGGCGCCGCCACCGCCGCGCGGTACCCCGCGCCGCGCAGCGTCTCGGCGAGGCTCCCGCTGGCCTCGTCGTAGCGCTCCACGCGCTGGGCGCTCCCGCTGCGCAGCACCCTGGCGACCACCGTGTCGCCATCGAGCGCCAGCGATGTCCCCACGGGTATGTGCATGCTGCCGTCCTCGCTCCAGCCCCCTACGATCGTCGCCTTGCGCGCGCCGTCGTACTGCACGACGGCCGCGCCGGGCAGCCCCAGCAGCCGCCCGACCTCCTCGGTCACCTGCTCGAGGACGCGGCTCGGCGGCGACTCCTCGGCGACGAGCGTTGCGACCCGGCGCAGCGCCGCGTGCTCGTCGGCCAGCGCGCGCTGCGCCGCCTCGCTGACGGCGAGCGCCTGGGCCGCCCGGGTGCGCTCGGCGGTCACCGCCGCGAGCAGGAGCGAGGTGAGAGCCGCGGTGGCGATGAACAGCTGCGTGGCGAGCAGGCTGTCCGTGATCGAGTCGCGCACGAACGGCCCGTTCTCCTGGGCCGTGTTCCAGACCGTGATCGAGCACACCACCAGGATCGCCGTCGCCGCGCCACGAGGACCCAGGCGCAGCGCCGCCCAGAGCAGCACCGGAAAGACGATGTAGGGCACGTCGCGCTGCGGCGCAAGCTCGGCCAGCACGACCAGCACGCCGAGGCCGACCGCGCCCTCCAGGAGGTCGCGTCGACGGAATCCGCTCGAGCCCGCGGCCGCCCAGGTCAGCACGGCCGGCGCCACCACGAGCACGCCCGACGCGTCGCTCAAGGCCCAGGTGCGCAGGACGCGCCCGAGCTCGCCCGCCGTTATCACGTCGCCCAGCCGTAGGGCCGTCGGCCCGAAGGCGGCGCTGACGAGCGCCGCGACCACGGCGCAGAGGACGAGGGCCAGGACGTCGAGCGTCCGGGCGAGCTCGCCGCGCCCGCCGATCAGGCGCCGCAGGAGCAGCGCGGCGGCCACGAGCGCGAGCGTGTTGCCGACCGTCTGGCCAAGGACGGTGCCGAGCGGCGTGTCGAAGTCGGCCAGCAGGAGGTCGCCGATCACGATGCCGGGCCAGAGGCGGACCCCATACAGGAACAGCACGGCGACGCCGAGCCCGGCGGGTGGCCAGAGCGCGGCCACCGCGCCGTCGAGGTAGGCGAGCTCGAGGCCGAGCCGTCCCGCCAGGTAGTACGTGACCGCGACGAGCGCGACCGAGCCCGCGTACAGGGCGGCACGCCCGCGCCGGCTGCTACGCAACGCTGTGAGCCGTCGGCGAACCATCTGGCGGCCCCGCTCGGCGTCGGTGACGACCGCTGGCATGCCCTCGAAGGAGTCTAGATCGTGCCCAGCCTGCGCTCGGCCACTCATAATGACCTCGCTGGGGCATGCACGTTCTCGCGATCGACCAGGGCACGTCGGCGACGAAGGCGATCGTGATCGGCGCGGGCGCACGGGTGCTCGGCGAGGGCAGCGCGTCCGTGTCCGTCGAGGCCGGCCCTGGCGGCGCCGTCGAGCAGGATCCCGGGACCCTGCTCGAGTCGGTCCTGGCGGCGGGCCGCGCGGCGGTCGCCGACGCCGGCGTCCCGATCGACGCCGTCGGGCTCGGCAACCAGGGCGAGACGGTGCTGTGCTGGGACCGCGCGAGCGGGCGGCCGCTCGGGCCCGCGCTCAGCTGGCAGGATCGGCGGGCGGTCACGGTGACGGACCGCCTGCGTCCCCATGCCGACGAGCTCGTGGCCGTCACCGGGCTGCCGCTCGACCCTTACTTCGCGGGCCCGAAGATGGCGTGGCTGCGCGCGCATGCCGGCCCGGAGGGCGTGGTCACGACCGTCGACGCGTGGATCACGCACCGCCTCACCGGCGCGTTCGTGACCGACGCCGCCACCGCCTCTCGGACGCTCCTGCTCGACCTCGACCGCGTCGATTGGTCGGAGGCCGCGTGCCGGCTGTTCGAGCTCGAAGCGGACGACCAGCCCGAGGTGGTGGCCTGCGACGCCGTCGTGGGCGAGACGGCCGCCTTCGGCCAAGCCGCGCCGGTCAGCGGCCTTGTGGTCGACCAGCAGGGGGCGCTGTTCGGGCAGTCGTGCTTCGCCTCCGGCGACGCGAAGTGCACCTACGGCACCGGCGCGTTCCTGCTCGCGAACGCCGGCGCCCGCGCGCCGCGCTCGCGCTCCGGGCTGGCGATCTGCGTGGGCTGGAAGCTCGGCGAGGAGACCACGTTCTGCGCCGACGGTCAGGTCTACACCGCCGGCGCCGCGCTGGCGTGGCTCGAGCGCCTCGGCCTGCTGCAGGACGCGGCCGCGCTCGACGCCGCCTGTGCGGGCGCCGACGAGGATCCCGAGGGGCCGGTGTTCGTGCCGTCCCTCGCGGGGCTCGGCGCGCCGTTCTGGGCGCCACGCGCGCGCGGCGGCTGGACGGGCCTGGGGCTCGACAGCGGCCGCGCCGAGCTCGTGGCGGCGGTCGTTCGAGGCATCGCCGCCCAGGTCGCCACGCTCGCCGACGCGCTCGCCGCCGACCTGGGCCGGCCGCTCGGGAGGCTGCGCGTGGACGGCGGGCTCACCCGGTCGGCCGCGCTGATGCAGGCGCAGGCGGACCTGCTGCAGGCGCCCGTCGAGCTCGCGTCGTCGGCCGACGCGACGGCGCTCGGCGTCGGGGCGCTGGCGCGCCTTGGGGCGGGGGCCGCCGCGTCACCCGCCGAGGCGGTCGGCAGCTGGAGCCCTGAGGCCGTGTTCGAGCCGCGGATGTCGGCGGACGAGGCGCAGCATCACCTCGCGCGCTTTCGGCTCGCGGCGGACGCGCTCGTCGGGCTCTCGCGCGCCACGTCGTGAGCGCCGATTTCGACGTCGCCATCGTCGGCGCCGGGGTGGTGGGCGCTGCGATCGCGAGAGAGCTCGCACGGTTCGACCTGCGCGTCGCGCTGATCGACTCCGGCGACGTGGGGGCCGGCACGACAAGGCCAACACGGCGATCCTCCACACGGGCTTCGACGCCAAGCCGGGGACGCTCGAGGCGCGGTTCGTCGCGCGCGGCCACGATCTGCTCCTCGCCTACGCGGACGAGGTCGGCGTGCCGGTGGAGCGCACCGGCGCGCTGCTCGTCGCGTGGAGCCGAGAGCAGCTCGACCGCTTCCCGGCCATCCGGGCGAACGCGGAGGCGTGCGGATACCGCCGCGTCGCCGAGATCCCGGTCGAGGAGCTGTACCGCCGCGAGCCCGCCCTGGGCGGGGGGGCGCTCGGGGCGCTCGAGGTCCCGGACGAGTTCATCGTCTGCCCCTGGACGCCGCCGCTCGCCTTCGCCACCCAGGCGGTGCTGGCCGGCGCGACGCTTCGCCGGGGCGAGCGGGTGACCGGTCTCGCGCGGCGGGGTGACGCCTGGGCGATCGATACGTCCGCGGGCCGGCTCACGAGCGGCTGGGTGGTGAACGCCGCCGGCCTGCGCTCCGACGAGGTCGACCGCATGGCCGGCGGCGGCGGCTTCACCGTCGTGCCGCGCCGCGGAGAGCTGATCGTCTTCGACAAGCTGAGTCGCGGGCTGGTCCGGCACGTGCTGCTGCCCGTGCCGACCGCCACGACGAAGGGCGTGCTGATCGCGCCCACCGTGTTCGGCAACGTCATGCTCGGGCCGACGGCGGTGGACGTCGAGGACAAGGACGACACCGCCTCGACCGCGGACGGCCTCGCGCGCCTGTGGAGCGACGGCCGGCGCCTCATGCCGAGCCTCCTCGAGCACGAGGTCACCGCGGTGTACGCAGGCCTTCGGGCGGCGACCGAGCACGCGGACTACCAGCTCGAGGCGCATCCCGAGCGGCGCTACGTGTGCGCGGGCGGGATCCGCTCCACCGGCCTGAGCGCCGCGATGGCGATCGCCGAGTGGGTCCGGGACGAGCTCGACGCCGCCGGCGTCGAGCTCCGCGAGCGACGGCCGCTGCCCGAGGTGCGCATGCCGAACATCGGCGAGGCGTCGCTGCGGCCGTACGCCGATCCCGTCCGGATCGCGTGGGACCCGGCGTTCGGTGAGATCGCCTGCTACTGCGAGCGCGTCACGCGCGGCGAGATCCGCGACGCGGCGCGGAGCGCGATCCCGGCCCTCGACCTCGATGGGCTGCGGCGGCGCACCCGCGCGCTCACCGGCCGCTGCCAGGGCTTCTTCTGCGGCGCGAGCGTGGCCCGGCAGCTCGCGTCGGCCACGGGGCGCGAGGTCGGCGAGCTCTGGGAGCGGCCGCGCTGACCGTCGACGTTGCGGTGATCGGCGCCGGCCCGGCGGGGCTCGCCGCGGCCGCGGAGCTGCGGCGCGCCGGCGCCGGCAGGGTGGTCGTGCTGGAGCGCGAGGCGGAGCCCGGCGGCATTCCCCGGCACGCCCGCCATCAGGGCTTCGGCGTGCGCGACCTGCACCGCCTGCTCGACGGGCCGGCATACGCGCGGACGCTCGCCGAGCGCGCGCTCTCCGCGGGCGCCGAGCTGCGCGTGTCGGCGCAGGTCACCGGCTGGGACGAGAGCGGGGCGATCGAGGTCACCGAGCCCTCCGGCAGGCACCGCGTGGAGGCGCGCGCCTACGTGCTCGCCACGGGCTGCCGCGAGCGTCCCCGTTCCGCTCGGCTCGTGCCCGGCACGCGGCCCCAGGGGGTCATGACCACGGGAATGCTGCAGCAGCTCGTCCACCTGGCCGGCGAGCGGCCGGGACGCCGCGCCGTCGTAGTCGGCGCCGAGCACGTGGCCTTCTCGGCGCTCCTGACCCTGCGCCACGGCGGCGCTCGGGCCGTCGTCATGACGACCGAGCAGCCGCGTCATGGATCGCACGCCGCCCTCCGCCTCGGCGCCGCCCTGCGCTTCGGCGTGCCGCTGCGCACCCGCACCGCGGCGACGGCGATCCGCGGTCGCCGCCGCGTCGAGGCAGTCGAGCTGACGGACCTCCGCTCGGGCGCCGTCGAGCGCGTGGAGTGCGACCTGGTCGTGTTCACGGGCGACTGGATCCCCGACCACGAGCTCGCCGTGCTCGCCGGCGCCGAGCTCGACCGCTCGAGCCGGGGGCCGCGGGTGGACGACCGGCTGCGCACCACGCGGCCGGGCCTCTTCGCCGCCGGCAACGTCCTGCACGGCGCCGAGACGGCGGACGTCGCCGCGCTCGCGGGCCGCCACGTGGCCGAGAGCGTCCTGGCGCACCTCGCGGGCGCGCCGTGGCCGGCCGCCGGGGTGCCGATCCTGTGCGAGCCGCCGCTGGGCTGGATCGCACCCAACCTCGTGCGCGACGGCGGGGGGAGCCCCGCGACGCCCCAACGCCGGCGCTACGTGCTGCGCGCCCGGGAGGAGCTCTCGCGCCCGCGGGTCGCGCTCGCCCAGGACGGCCGCACGCTGCTCGAGCTGCGCCTGCGCCGCCTCGGGCCCGGCCGCTCCGCCTCGCTGCCGCCCGCCTGGACCTCGCAGGTCCACCCCGACCGCGGGCCGGTCGTGGCCCGCACGCTCACGGCGCGCCGACCGCCGCGGTAGTTCGGCCCCCGCTCGTCGAGCGCTCGGACCTCCTGCCAGGCGCCGTCTCCGAGGATCGCGTCATCGGCCCTTATCACAGCGGCTGCTGTGGCGCGGAGCGGGGCCGGCGCCCTCGGCGGCGAGCCCGATCGACTTGGCCGGACGTCATCGGTCCTCCTCCTCGTCTCGCAGTTGGGCGGCGGCGATCCTGTAGGCGGCGCGAGCTTCGACCGGGATGAACAGCTCTGCGAGCTCGAGCTGCCTTCGCAGGCTGTCCATCTCGCGCCGCCATTCGCCCTCCGCAGCGAGCCGCCGGTGGGCGGCGTGGTGGAGCATGGCGAAGCGGCTCATCGCTCGGACCACATCGGGTGGCTTCGGACCGTCCAGCCGGACGGCGGCTCGACGGCGGTGACGCTGTCCGGGAACAGCAACCAGTCGCGCGGCACCGTGACGAGCCGGCTCGTGCCGACCGGCCGTGCGAGGAGCGCCGCCTCATGAGTCTGCGACTCGGCCAGCACCTCAACTTCGACGCTGGCCAACTCGGCGGGCAGCCCCACGGTTCGCAGGAATCTGTACATGCCGGTCGTCACGCCTGTCACCTCGCTTCGGGCGGCCCAGAGGGCGGTACTCGCCCCGCCGCGCCGGTGCGGCGGGCGAGTGCGAATACCCTCCGCTTCGACATGGGAGGCATCCCTCCTCCCCTGGCCACGCCCGCGGCTCAGCGAACGCATCGGCTCCCGCGCCGCCAGCGGCGGGATCGCGCGCGCCGTCGCGCAGGACCGGCGGGCCGTGCGTGACCAGCACCATGTCGAAGTCGAGCTGCGTGAGCGGCTCGAGCGTCGGGCGGAAGCGCTCGCGATACCAGCCCTCGCTGCGCTCACCCTGGATCCAGACGCGCAGGCCGCGCTCGGCGCCGACGACCGCGTCGCCGAAGGCGAGCGCGCGGGCGCTGGGGAAGCGCAGCGGATGCTCCTGCCGGCTGGGCCTCCCGATGGCGAGCGCCTCGACGCCATGGGGAAGCGGCGCCCCCGGCGCGATGGCGCGAAACGGCGTCCCGGCCGGCAGCCTCCGCTCTGCCGCCGGATGGCCGAGCACCTCCACCTCCGGCCAGCGCCCCGCGAGCTCCGCCGCGCTGCGCACGTGGTAGGGGATCGTCACGAAGATCGCCACCGGCCCGTCGACGAGCGCATCGAGCGCCTCGAGGTCGTCGGGATCGCTCACGAGCGGATCGACGAGCGCGAGCCCGTCCTGGCCGCGCAGCGCATAGCCCGCCACCTCGTCGCCGAACCCGGGCGGGTGCCATTCGGGATGGCGCGCGGTGAGGCGCCAGAGGTCGGGAGCGAGCTGCTCCATCGAGGTCGAACCCTACCGGCTACCTGGAAACGGCGGTGACGCCGGCGAGTCGGCAGTCCCTGCGGCCGGGCCCTGTGTCCGCGGAGGCGCGTAGGCTCCGGCCATCCGCGTGAGCGAGCCGCTGCCACTCCCCGACGGGTTCGCGGTCGGGCACTGGAGCGACCCCGATGCGCTCACGGGCTGCACGGTCGTGCTGGCGCCGCCCGACACGACGGGCGGGGTCGCCGTTCAGGGCGGCGGTCCCGGCACGCGCGAGACCGACATCCTCGGCCCGCTGGCCCGGCCGGAGGGACCCACCGCCGTGCTCCTCACGGGCGGTAGCGCCTTCGGCCTCGCCGCCGCCGACGGCGTGGCGCGGTGGCTCGAGCAGCGCGGTCGCGGCTACGTGACGCCGGCCGGGCTCGTGCCGATCGTGCCGGCGGCCGTGATCTACGACCTCGCGAGCGGCGACCCCGGCGCGCGGCCGGGGCCAGAGCAGGGCTACGCGGCCTGCGACGCGGCGCGCGAGGGCGTGCCGGAGCGCGGCCCGGTCGGGGTGGGCTGCGGCGCCACCGTAGCCAAGCTCCTCGGGCGCGAGGGCGCGTCCCCCGGTGGCTTCGGGTACGCGACGGTGCGGCTGGGCGGCGGCCAGACCGTCGCGGCGCTGGCAGCCGTCAACGCCGCGGGGGACGTGCTCGCCGAGGACGGCTCGCTGCTCGCCGGCGTGCGCGGTTCCGACGGCGAGATGCGGCGCGGCAGCGATCTGCTGGCCTCGATGGAGGCGTGGCCGCCCGAGGCGCCGGACGAGGCCCCACCCGAGGGCAGCACCACGCTCGTCTGCGTGTGCACCGACGCGCGCCTCGACAAGCGCGAGTGCGGCATGGTCGCGCGCGCCGCGAGCGGCGGGATCGCGCGCGCCGTCGATCCCGCCTTCACGCCGATCGACGGAGACGTCGCCTTCTGCCTCGCCTCGGCCCCGGCCGGCGCCCGCCCCGTCGCGGCGATGCAGGTCGCGGCAGCCGCGTCCAGCGCCAGCGCGGCGGCCATCCGCGACGCCGTACGGCGGGCCCCCTCGCCGTGACCACCCCGCCGCCGACCGGTCACCCCCGCCCGATAAAGCGACGGCTCGTCCACGCGCTCCAGACGCGCCTGCTGAACCCGCCGATGAAGGCCGCCCTCCGCCTCGGCGTCGCGCCGCCGGGCTACGCCGTGCTCGAGACGGTCGAGCGGCGGAGCGGCAGGCGGCGGCGGACGCCGGTCGGGAACGGGCTCGAGGGCGACAGCTTCTGGATCGTGGCCGAGCACGGGCGGAGGGCGGGCTACGTGCTCAACATCGGCGCGAACCCGCGCGTGCGCGTGAGGCTGCGCCAGGGCCCGCGCTACGTCTGGCGCGAGGGCACCGCTCGGCCCCTGCCGGAGGACGACCCGCGCGAGCGGCAACGGAGGCTCGCCCGCGGGCACCCGCTGCGCGCGCTGAACGGGCTCGCCGTCCGCACGTTCGGCACGGAGCTGCTCACGATCCGGATCGACCTCGACCCGCCGGCGAGCGGATCGCGGCCATCTCGGCCGCCGCCAGGAGCGCGTTGACCTGGCCGGCGGGGTTCGCGACCCAGCGGCCGGCGATGTCGAACGCCGTGCCGTGCTCCGCCGCGGTGCGCACGACCGGCAGGCCGAGCGTGCAGGAGACGGTGCCGAAGAAGTCGACGGTCTTGGCGGCTATGTGGCCCTGGTCGTGGTAGAGCGCGAGCACCGCGTCGTGGGCGCCCGTGCGGCACTGCCAGAAGGCCGAGTCGGCCGGCACCGGCCCGCTCACCTCCACCCCGTCCGCCCGGGCGCGCTCGACGCCCGGCGCGACGATCTCGTCGTCCTCCGTGCCGATCAGGCCGTGCTCGCCGGCGTGCGGATTGACGGCGGCGACCGCGAGCCGCGGGCGCTCCATGCCGAGCTCGACGAGCAGCTCGTGCGCGCGCACGATGCCCGCGTGCACGAGGTCCGGGGTGAGCATCGCGATCGCCTCGACGAGCGGGTGATGGCGGGTGAGGAAGAAGATCCGCAGCCGCTCGACCGTGAACATCGTGACCACGCGCCGCGGGTCGACCTCGAAGAGCGCGGCCAGCATCTCGGTGTGGCCCGGGTGGGGCGAGCCGGCGGCGCGGATCGCCTCCTTGTTGATCGGGGCCGTGACGAGCGCGTCGACGCTCCCGGCCCGCGCGAGGGCGACCGCCCGCTGGATGGCGGCCATCGCGGCGCGGCCGCATACGGGGTCGACCACGCCGTGGCGCGCGGGCGCGCCGAGCGCGCCGACGTCGAGCACCTCGAGCAGCGCCGGATCGTCCTCGAGCTCATCCGGGCCGCGGCAGCGCCGGACGCGCAGCGGCAGGCCACAGG
The DNA here is from genome assembly GCA_050261935.1 of Nocardioidaceae bacterium. Classification (GTDB taxonomy): domain Bacteria; phylum Actinomycetota; class Thermoleophilia; order Solirubrobacterales; family Thermoleophilaceae; genus JBLNDU01. The sequence goes on from JBLNDU010000113.1 coordinate 10,289, forward strand.
CCGCCACGGCCTCCTCGAGCACGGCGCGGTCGCCGACGACGAGCGGACGGAGCGCGCGCCGCACGGCCGCCTCGGCCAGCGCCCGGGCGACGATCTCGGGCCCCACGCCGGCGGGGTCGCCAGCGGTGACGGCGAGAGTGGGTCGGTCGCTCACCTGCGATCTTGTACCCGCCGAGGCGCCGAACAGCAAGGAACTGGACCAGCCGTGGCCGAGCTACCGACCTACTCGCGCGCGAATCCCGTGCAGAGAAGGATCCGTCGCTTCGCCGCCAGCGCGCCAGGCTCGTGGCTGTTCGGCCGCATGGCTCATCACGTCGATCGACCGGTGCACAGGCTGACGCGGGGGCGGCATACGCTCGCCAGCCTCGTGTCCGGCCTGCCCGTGGTGACGCTGACCACAACCGGCGCGCGCAGCGGCGAGCCACGAACCGTTCCCGTGCTCGGCCTTCCGACGCCCGACGGCGTCGCCGTGATCGCGTCGAACTGGGGCCAGCGCCGCCACCCGGACTGGTACCACAACCTCCGCGCCAACCCCGTCGGGCAGATCACGGTCGGCGGCGTGACGCGCCGCTTCCGAGCCGAGGAGGCCACCGGCGAGGAGCGCGACCGGATCTGGGAGGAGGGGCTCAGGATCTACCCGGGCTGGGGGCAGTACGAGGCCCGCGCCTCGCACCGCCGGTTCACCGTGTTCGTGCTGCGCCCGACCTGAGCCGCGGCCGTCGAGGTGACCGGCACCGAACCTCGCCCCGCCCGCGCACGTATACCCCCGCGCCGAGCATGACGGCGAGCGACGCCACACTCGTCAGGCAGCTCGCCGCCGAGCCGAGCGGCGAGGGCCTGAGGACGCTCTACCGGCGCTACGGAGGCGAGCTGTACGGGTTCGCGCGCAACGCGCTCGGCGATCCCGGGCTCGCCGAGGAGGTCGTCCAGGACGCCTTCACGAGCGTGTGGCGCCACGCGGACCGCTTCGACCCGGCGCGCGCGAGCTTCCGAACCTGGCTCTACGAGCTCGCCCGCAACCGGATCGTCGACCTGCGCCGGCGCTCGGCGGTGCGGCCCCAGTTGGCGGAGCGCGAGCACGACGGCGAGCTGGCCCAGCTCGACGAGTCGCTCGAGCAGGCCGCGCTCCGCTGGCAGGTGGGCGCGGCGCTGGCCCGGCTGAGCCCCGAGCACCGCGAGGTGATCCGCCTGGCGCACTTCGAGTCGCTCAGCCTGCGCGAGATAGCCGCGGCGCTCGGGCTGCCGCTCGGGACGGTGAAGAGCCGCACCTACTACGCGCTCCGCCACCTGCGGCTCGCGCTCGACGAGCTGGAGGTGGGCAGATGACGGACTGCGCCCGTCTCCGCGAGCTGCTCGGCGGGCACGTGCTGCACGCGCTCGATCCGGACGAGCAGGCCGAGCTCGACCGGCACCTCGAGTCGTGCCCGCGCTGCCGCCGCGAGCACGCCGAGCTGGCCGGCGTGCCGGCGCTGCTGGACCTGCTCGACTCCCCCGCCGCCGCCGAGTCGCCGCCGCCCGCGCTCGAGGAGGCCGTGCTCGACCGCTTCGCGCGCGAGCGCCGCCGGCTCCGTCCGCACCGGCCGGCGGCGGGAACGCGCTGGCGCCTCGGGCTCGCGGCCGCCGCGGCGGCGGCCGTCCTGGTGGCCACGCTGGCGCTCGCAGGGGTCTTCTCGAGCTCGCGGGAGGGCTCGGCGTACAGTCACGCGCGGCTGCACGGCGCCGACGCCGCGGTCGCCAAGGCGGACTTCCGCGCCGTGGGCGCAGGCACCTACGTCCGCCTGTCGGCGAGCGGCCTGCCCCGCGACCGCAACGCCGTCTACGAGCTGTGGTGCGTGACCAAGGACGGCCGCTGGCTCAGCGGCGGCACCTTCCGCGCCGACCGCCGCGGCGCGGCGCGCGCTCGGCTGACCTCGGCGGCGCGGCCGGGCGAGTACGAGCTCATGGTCGTAACACGCCGCGCCGGTCGCCACCGCGGGCCCCGCGTGCTGAGCGGCGCGATCGCCTACTGAGCCCGTCGAACCGAAGCGGCGCCCGCTGCGTATACCGCGTCAGGCAGCCCGCCGCTCGGGGCTCGCAAGGGAGACGAATGAGGCTCGCACGCATCATGATCGCCGCGCTCGCAGCGGGCGCCCTCGCAGTCGCGGGCTGCGGCGGAGACGACGACGGCGGCGGGGGCACGAAGACCGTCGCGCGACAGGCGACCTCGTCCGCGAAGGCCGCGGCCGGAGTCGTGAAGCTGTCGGAGACCGAGTTCGAGATCACCCCGGCCGACCCCTCCGTCGCGAGGGCCGGCACGGTCACCTTCATCGCGTCGAACGACGGGCAGGCCGTGCATGCGCTCGAGGTCGAGGGGCCCGGTGGCGAGGCGAGGACGGGCACCATCGCCCCCGGCCGCTCGGCGAGGCTGCGGGTGGAGCTCACGAAGCCCGGGACGTACGAGCTCTACTGCCCGATCGACGGCCACAAGCAGCGCGGCATGAAGGGCGAGGTGAAGGTCGCAGGCGGAGGCGCCGCATCCGGCGACGGCGGGAGCACGTCGAGCTCCGGCGGCGGCGGCGTGGGCTACTGAGCTCGCCGCCGCCGTCCGCCGGGGCCGTACGCGCTCGGTGCCGCTGCGACGCGGCGTCGGCCAGCGCGCTTGACAGCGCCCTCCGTCGCGCCTAGCGTCGCACGGCGAGGCGGCGCCGATGCAGCCCATCGGCGCCGACGTCGCGAAGGAAGGGAGGGTTGGTGCTCGGTCCTGAGATTGGGGGCCTGAACGCGCCGGGGACGACGGGGCGTACCCTGGTGCTGCTCGAGGAGGGCGGGTCGAAGCGCGCGTCCACCGCGCTGCGCGACTCCGCCGGCATCGCCACCACCCTCTCGACGAAGCTCGGCGACGAGCCCGTCGCCATCGAGGCGCTCGACAGCCAGGGCATCGTCTTCGACGCACTCGACGTCGCCGTCGTCGACGCCGCCCCCGATCAGGTTCAGGCGCTCGGCCGGGCCGTGACGGGCAACGGCGTCGTCGTCGCAACCGAGCCCGAGCGGATCGTCTACGCGCTGGAGCTCGGGGCGGCGCCGCGCGAGGGCGGCGCAGGTGGCGGAGTCTCGCCCGACTACCTCGCCGGCTTCCGCGACGCGGCCGCCGCGCTGGCCTCGGCGTCCGGCACGCCGCCTCCTGGAGCCGGCAGGACGGCCGCGGCCGCCGCGGCGACGCCCGCCGTCGACGAGTCGCGCGCCACCTGGGGCCTCCAGGCCGTGGGCGCGGTGACCTCGCCCGCCACGGGCGAAGGCGTGGGCGTGGCGGTGCTCGACACGGGCATGGACGTCGGGCATCCCGACTTCGCCGACCGCAAGCCGGTCACCCGCTCCTTCGTCCCGGGCGAGGACGTCCAGGACGGGCACGGTCACGGGACCCACTGCATCGGCACCTCGTGCGGCCCGCGCACGCCGGCTACGCTCCCGCGCTACGGGGTCGCCCACGAGGCGCGGATCCACGCCGGGAAGGTGCTCTCGAACCGCGGAAGCGGCGCCGACCAGGGCATCCTGGCCGGGATCGAATGGGCGCTCAAGAGCCGCTGCCGGGTGGTCTCGATGTCGCTCGGCGCCCCGGTCGAGGCGGGACAGCCGTTCTCGCGCGTCTTCGAGGCGGGCGGCCGCCGGGCGCTCAAGCGCGGCACGCTGATCGTGGCCGCGGCCGGCAACGAGTCGCGCCGCCAGAACGGCGTTCTGAAGCCGGTCGGCCACCCGGCGAACTGTCCCTCGATACTCGCCGTCGGCGCGGTCGACGCCCAGGGGGCGATCGCCTTCTTCTCATGCACGAGCGACCCGGGGCGGGGTCAGGTCGACGTGGCCGGGCCCGGAGTGGCGGTCTACTCGAGCTGGCCGATGCCCCAGCGCTACAACACGATCAGCGGAACGAGCATGGCCACGCCGCACGTGGCCGGCGTGGCGGCGCTGATTTCCCAGGCGCGCGGCTTCACCGGCCTCGACCTGTGGGGCGAGCTGATGCAGAGCGCGCGCCGCCTCCCGCTGTCCTCCCTCGACGTCGGGTCGGGGCTGGTGCAGGCGCCCTAGGATGGCCGACTCGCCTCAGCAGGCCGGCGGCGAGCCGCAGGTCGAGATCGTGGTCAGCGTGGACGCCGAGCACGGCTCGAACGTGGCCCGCGTGGCCGACGGGCTGCGCGCGGCTGGCATGTCGGTGGCGCAGACGCTGGAGGAGGTCGGCGTCGTGACCGGCTCGGCACCGGAGTCGCGCCTGCCCGACCTGCAGCAGGTCGAGGGGGTGGCGGCGGGGGGGGGGGGGACCCCGCGGCCGCCGCCCCCGCCCCCCCCACCCCGACCCGAGGGGGCGCCC
>JBLNDU010000114.1:0-2801 GCA_050261935.1 Nocardioidaceae bacterium
TCCACCGCGACGCCGGCGCGGGCGAGCGGCTGCGGGCCGAGCACGTCCGGCTCGAAGCGCGGCTCGTCCCGCGCCGGCACGCCCGCGAGCGGCAGGCCCAGCACCGTCTCGCGGGCGACCCAGTCCGAGCCGAGCTCGAGCCCGCCGGCGGCGAAGCCGCCCGAGGCGAGCACGACCGAGCGCGCCGGGTGGACGGCCTCGCGCGCCGCCGCGCGTGCCCGCACGCGCACCGCCCGGTCGCCCTCGACGTCGACGCCGACGACCTCCGAGCCGACCACGATGCGGCCGCCGGCCGCCCGCAGCGCGGCGCGCAGCGCGCCCTGGAGCCGCATGCCCGGCACCGACGGCGGCAGCGTCGAGATCTCGAACACGGGCCGCCCGAGCCGCGCCTCGAGGTCGCTCCACGCGCCGTGCGGGTCGTGAAGCCCGAGCACGGCCGGAAACGCCACGCGCTCGTCGTCGTCCTCGAGCCGACGCAGGAGCTCGTCGGCGACCCCGGCGCGGAAGCTCGCGTCGTCGAAGCGGCGCGCGAAGGCGAGCGAGTTGGCCTCCGCGCGGCCCTCGACGTCGCGTGAGAGCTCGACCGCGCGCGCGCTCACGCCGTCGACCCGCCCCAGGTTGTCGGCCAGGTAGCCGGCGTAGAAGTCCTTCAGGCGCCGCAGCCCGACGACGCAGATCCGCCCGCCGTCGCTCAGGTCGCCGCTCGCCATCGTCTCGGGGACGAGCGCGGTCGGCTTCGGCGCCCCGACGGCGGTCGGCAGCAGCGCGTTCCGCTCGAGCCCGCCGCGGTAGCGGTAGCCGTCGGCTGCCCCGTCGGCGAGCACGCCGACGAGCCAGTCGAGGCTGCGCGCCAGCGCGCCGTCCGGCAGGCGGCCGTAGGGGTGGTCGGGGCGCTCGGCGAGGAAGCCACCGAGCTCGTCGGCGGGGCGCTCGACTCGCCCTGGCTTGTAGCCGAGCACGTCGATAGTGGCGGGCGCCAGGTGGGTCGCGCCGATGCCCTTAGCGAGCACGAGCACGCGCGCGCCGCCCTGCGCGACGCGCAGCGCGGCGCACAGGCCGGCGAGGCCCATGCCGATCACGACCGCGTCGAAGCCGCGGCCCTCGCTCACGCGGGCGGTCCCTGCTCGACGGCCTGTGGGCGCCCGGGCGCGCCGGCCCCGTCCGGCAGGTGCTCCACGTCGAGCAGACCCTGGAACACCCACTCGTCGAACCAGGCCTGGCGCAGCTGGTCGCCGTAGAGGATCGGCCAGACCCCCTTCCAGCGCTCGTCGAGAAAACCGCGCAGCGCGGCGTTCGCGTCGGCGCCGTCGAGCCGCTCGACGGCGTGCATGATCCCCGTCGCGCGGTAGATGCAGAAGCCGCCCTGGCAGGGGCCCATGCCCAGCCGCAGGTTGCGGCGGATGTCGTCGAGGTTGTGCGTGCCGCGCTCGCGGATCGCCGCCTCGAGCCGGCGGCGGGGGATCAGCTCACACTCGCAGATCAGCTCGTCGTCCTGAAGCGTCTCCTCGCGCGCGCGGAGGCGCTCGCCGAGGTGGTAGGAGCCGCCGTCCTCGGAGGCGCCGAGCACGTGCTCGGCGGTGCGGCAGGGCCGCTCCTCGCCGAGCTGGGCGCAGGCCGCGTCGACGGCGTCCTCCGCCATCAGCCGGAAGCTCGTGAGCTTGCCGCCGGTGATGGTGAGGATGCCGTCGATGCCGTCGCGCTCGCGGTGGTCCAGCACGGCGTGCGAGCGGCTCACCTCGCGCGTGTCGCTGACCGACTCCGACTTCGCGTCCTGGAACAGCGGCCGCACGCCGGCCCAGACCCGCAGCGCGCGCGCCTCGCGGAAGCCCGGCACGAGCTTCTCGCCGTCGTCGAGCATCTGGTCCACCTCGGCCTGCGCGACCGGCAGCTCGTCGGGGTCGGGCACGCGCGAGTCGGTCGTGCCGATCACGCTCACGGTCCGGATCGGGACGAGGATGTCGCCGTCGCCCGGCATCTCGCAGCGGTTCACCACGGTGTTCACGAGCCGGTGGTTCATCGCGATCATGATTCCCTTGCCCGGCACGACGCCTACGCCCTCGGCGCCCGCCATGCCGGCCAGCTGGGCCGCCCAGGCGCCCGACGCGTTGATCGTCACGCGCGCGCGGATCTCGAGCTCGTCGCCCGAGCGCTCGTCGCGCACGCGCGCGCCGCGGACGGCGTCGCCGTCGCGCACGAAGCCGACCACGCGGTGGTAGGGCATGATCCGCGCGCCGCGCTCGCTCGCCGCGTGGGCGAGCGTCCAGACCATCTTCCAGACCTCGACGTTGGCGTCGGGCACCGTGAAGGCGCGCCGCGTGCCGGGATGCAGGCGCGGCTCCCGGCGCAGCGCATCGCCGACCTCGATCTCCTCGCAGGGCACGCCCGAGGCGGCGCAGCCCTCGAGCAGCCTGTCGCCGTAGGCCGGGTCGTCCCACGGCGTCGTCACGAACAGCCCGCCGGTGTCCTCGACGCAGTCCGGCAGGATGCGGCGCACGACGCGGTTCTCGTCGATGCACTCCCTCGCCGCGCTCGGGTCCTTGACCACGTAGCGGGCGCCCGAGTGGAGCAGCCCGTGGAAGCGGCCGGAGGTTCCCTCGGCGAGGTCGCGGCGCTCGACGAGCACGGCGTCGAAGCCGCGCAGCGCCGCGTCCCAGACCACGCCCGCGCCCGTCGCGCCCCCGCCGATCACGAGCAGCTCGGTTTCGAGCGTGGTCACCCTGCGAGTATCCCAGGCTGGAGGGGGGCGGGGGGCCCGGGGGCCCGACCCCCCCCGCCAACAAACCAACCAACAAACACACACA
>JBLNDU010000115.1:0-10046 GCA_050261935.1 Nocardioidaceae bacterium
TCCCGGCGCCGGCGGCGGGTTCGTCGTAGCGCCGCTCCTCGGCCCGGATGAGCGCGCGCCAGAGCGGCGCCAGCGCGTGGCCGCCGCGCTTCGGGAGCTGGGCGAGCCGGTCGCCGTGGCGCGAGGGCTCGCCGCAGAAGGCCAGCCAGCCGCCCGGGCGCAGCACGCGCCGGAACTCGCGGAACGCGGCGTCGAGGTCGGGCAGGTGGTGGAGCACGGCGTGGCCGAAGACGAGGTCGAAGGAGCCGTCCTCGAACGGGAGCGCGGCGGCGTCGCAGCAGGCGGTCTCGACGCTCAGCCCGAGCCGGTCCGCCGAGCCCTCGAGCGTCGCGAGCATGCCGGGCGAGATGTCCGTGGCCACCGCCTCGCGAAGCGCGCCGGCGCGCAGCAGGTTGAGCGTGAAGTAGCCCGTGCCGGCGCCCACCTCGAGGCCGCGGCGAAACCCGCCCGGCTCGCGCCCGAGCGCCTTGCGCAGCTTGCCCACGACCTGCGCCTGGCTCGGCGTTCCGTAGCCGATGCCCCACTTGGCGTCGTACTGCGCCGCCGCGAGGTCGTGGTAGCGGGCGTTCGCGTGGCGGATCGCGTGGGCCGTCGCGCGGCGGGCGGCCTCCCTCGAGGCGTCGCTTAGCGCGTCCGGCGGCTCCATCCGCGCGCAAGGCTACCCCGCTCTAGACTGGCCGCGCCGTGGAGGGCGCTCGCCAGTACGTGCAGCGCGACCAGCCGGAGGGGGTGCCGCCGCTGTCGCTCACGGGGGAGCGGACGCTCCCCGACGTGCCCGAGGAGAACTACTGGTTCCGGCGCCATCTCGTGGTGTACGAGTGGATCGCCGAGCGCTGCCGCGGCCTCGACGTCGTCGACATGGCCTGCGGCGAGGGCTACGGGGTCGAGGCGCTCGCGCGGCGGGCGACGAGCGTGACGGGCGTCGAGGCCAATCCGGACGCCTTCGAGCACGCCCGGCTCAAGTACGTGCGCCCGGGCGTCCGGATCGTGCGCGACATGGTGGAGCGCTTCGCGCAGCCGTGCGACGCCGTCGTCTTCCTGCAGACGATCGAGCACGTGCACGACCCCGTGGCGGTGCTGCGCCACATGCGCGACATGCTGCGCCCGGGCGGCGCCGTCTACGTCTCGACGCCGAACGTGCTCACGCTCGCCCCGGCGGGCGCCGAGCGCTCCGGCAACCCGTGGCACCTGCGCGAGTACCGCGCCGAGGAGTTCCGCGCCCTGTGCGCGGAGGTCTTCGCCCACGTCGAGCTGCTCGGCGTGTTCCACGCCCGCATGCTGCGGCTCCACGACGCCGCGCTCACGGCGGGGTGGGACCGCCTGCACCCGGCGCTCGGCATCACGGGGCGCTTCTACGACTGGTTCACGCCGGCCATCTCGACGCGCGACTTCGCGCTCAGGCGGGCGCCGCTCGAGCGGGCGCTCGACTTCCTCGCCGTGCTCCGGTGAGTCGCCCGCGCGGCGCGCTGGCGCTCGTCCTCCACTCTCACATGCCGTACGTCGAGGGCTTCGACTCGTGGCCGTTCGGGGAGGAGTGGCTCTGGGAGGCGGTCGCCACCGTCTACCTGCCGCTGCTCGACGTGCTCGACGGCGCGCCCGTCACGCTCGGCGTGACGCCGGTCCTGTGCGACCAGCTCGAGACGCTGCCGGGGCAGGCGGGCGAGCGCTGCCAGGCGCTCCTCCGGGACGTGCGCGCCGTCGTGCACGAGCGCGACTCGGCGGCGCTCGAGCGCGCGGGCGAGCGAGAGGCGGCCGCCGAGCTGCGCCGCGCCGCGGACGACTACGTGCGCGCGGCCGACACGCTCGACGGGCTGGGGCGCGACCTGCTCGCGGCGATCCGTGGCCTCGACCGAGTGGAGCTGTGGACCTCCGCCGCGAGCCACCCGATCCTGCCGCTGCTGGCCACCGACGCCGGGCTGCGGCTCCAGCTCGGCACGGGGATCGCCTCCCACGAGCGCCGCTTCGGCTCCTTCGGTGGTGGCCTCTGGCTGCCGGAGTGCGCCTACGCGCCCGGGCTCGAGCGTCACCTGCACGACCACGGCGTGCGCGCGTTCTGCGTGGACGCCACGACGGCGCACGGGTACGGGACCCCCGCGCAGCTCGAGCCGGTGGCGACGGAGACCGGGCCCGTCGCGGTGCCGATCGACTGGGCCACCGTGGAGCTCGTCTGGGGTGAGCGGGCGGGCTACCCGACCGACGCGAGCTACCGCGACTACCACCGCCGCACGCTCTACGACCTCCATCCCTGGGCCAACGGCGGCGGCGTGTACCGGCACGCCGAGGCGCGGGCGCGGGCGGCCGAGCACGCGCACCATTTCGTGGGTCGCGTGATCGAGCGGCTCGACGCGTACGCGGCTGACTCGGGGCGGCCGGGCCTCGTCACCTGCGCGGTCGACACCGAGTTGCTCGGCCACTGGTGGTACGAGGGGCCGATCTGGCTCGCCGCAGTGCTGCGCGAGGCGGCCGCGCAGGGGCTCCGGCTCGTCACGGCGTCCGAGGGCCTCGAGCTCGTCGAGCCGGTCGAGCGCGCGCTCGGGACGTCGAGCTGGGGGGCCGGCAAGGACCTCTCGACCTGGGACGCGCCGCCCGTGGCGGACATGGCGTTCGCGGCGCGCGCGGCCGAGCTGCGCACGGTGGCCGCCGCGGCCACGCGCCACGCGCCCCCCGCGGCGCTCGAGCGCGCGGCGCGCGAGCTGCTCGCGCTCCAGGCGAGCGACTGGGCCTTCCTCGCCACGCGCGAGCTGGCGGGCGACTACCCGCGCCGCCGGATCGCCGCCCACACGGCCGCGCACGAGGCGGCGCTGGCGGCTCTGCACGGCGACCGGCCGGCGCCCGAGGGGCGGCTCCGCGCGCTCGCGCCGGACCTCGACGCGGCGGCGCTCGTGGCGCCGTAGTGGACGGGGCGCGCTACGCCGCCACGCTGGCTCCGCCCGCGGCGCGCAGGACGTGCGCGTCCACGACGTCGTCCTTTCCCTTCACGTGCAGGCCGAGCCTGGGCTCGGCCTCGGCGCCGGGCGGCAACCTGCGGTAGGTGGCCGCGCCGATCAGGACGCCGCCCACGGGCGCCTGGGTCTCGAGCCGCGCTGCCGTGTTGACCGTGTCCCCGACCAGCTCGAAGGCCACGTAGCCGTCACCGCCCATCTCTCGGATTACGACCTGGCCCGTGTTCACGCCGACACGCAGCCGCGGCCAGTCGTCGTGCTCGCTCGCGAGCCGGTCGGCCTGACGCTGCAACGCGAGCGCCGCGTGTGCGGCTCGCAGCGGGTGGTCCGGCTGATCGACGTCGGCGTTGAACGAGACGAGCATCCCGTCGCCCATCAGGCGCTCGATCTTGCCGGCGAAGCCGCGCACCATGAGCGGCGTGGCCATCGCGTAGAAGGCGTCCAGCATCGCCGCAACCTCGGAGGGCGCGTGCCGTTCGGCGAACGTCGTGAAGCCGACGAGGTCACTGAACAGCACCGACATGTCGCGGGTGCGCTCACGCGTCGTCTGGAGGTACAGCGGCCGAAAGCGCTCGTCGCGCCACTGGCGAGACGCGGCGAACCCGATGACCGCGTAGGCCAACAGGATCAGGACGTGCCACTCCCACCAGCTCGCGTGCCAGCTGCGCTCGCCCGTGACCGCCACGCCGATCATCGCCTGCGTCAGCAGCACGAAGCACCCGATGACGCTCGCCGGCAGCAGCGTCATGCGATGCCGGAAGCTCACCCAGAAGCGAACCGCCGCCGCGCCGTAGACGACCGTCCCGAGCACCGCCATCATCGCCAGGAGGCTCCCGTCGGCGGCCTCGCTGCCCGGATCCTCGAGCGGTGGGAACTTGGCGATCGTCCACGCGCCCCACAGGACCATGGCGGCGATCACGATTCGACGCAGGAGCGTCTGCCGACGCACGACGGAGCCCGCCAGCTCGGGGCGCACGTCGACGAAGGCCGACCCGGCCGCGAACGCCGAAGCCAGCAGCAGGCCGACCGGGATCGCGACCTTGAAGCCCGCGTAGTCGCTCGAGAACAGGATCGTCTCGGTGCCGATGGCGTGCAGCGCCATGAACTCGCCCGTCGCCAAGAACGCGAGCGACATCAGCAGGACGCGCGCGTCCCCGCGCCGCCGCGCCGCATCCCCGGCTACCACCGCGAGCACCGACGCCAGCCCGCCGACGGTCAGGAACAGCACGAAGTGCAGGCGGGGGTTCGTCCAGCCTGGATCCAGCCTCGAGTGGGCCAGCAGCGAGACGAGACCCACGAGCGGAAGCAGCCCCGCCAGAATCCAAGCGCCCGTCACGGCAGCTCGACCAGCCGGAGAGCCCGGATTCCTCAGCCAGGGGGACGTCGCGCCGGTCACTGCGTTCCCGTGCTGTTCTGGACCCTGCTGCACCCGCCCTCGTTCACCCGGAGCGAAAGCCGCGAGCGCTCGGGATGCCAGCTCCCTCCAGTGTGCCCAACTTCGCAAGGTAAGACCACGCCTGGGGCGCAAGTTGCTTCGCAGGTAGTACGGCGAGTGGTGCCGGCGGACGATGACGGAGCGCTCGGGGAGCGCCTCGAGAGGCCCAGGCTGATCGGCCCGTCCCTCGCATTCGGCCTGCCGCTCCCTCGCCGCGCGTCCGTCAGTGAGGCGGGTCACGCGCGAGCAGCCCGGCGACGGCGAGGTCGAGCGAGAAGCGGCTGCCGGCCGCCCGCGCACAGCGCCGAGCGGGAACACCCCGCATCAGCTAACGATTCCGGGGATGGACCGTCCTGGCCCGCGTTCCGCGCCGCTCCCGCTGACCGCGCTCGCGCTGCTCGCGCTCGCCTTGCTGGCGCTCGCCGGCTGCGGTGGCTCCGGCAGCGATCCGTCGACGGGCGCGCGCTCGCCCGGCTCCGATTCGCAACGCGCCGCGCAGGCGCGCGGCACGCCGGCGCTCGTGCGCGGGCGCGTGCCGGCGCCGCTCGACCGCCGCGACGTCTACGCCGCCGACCGCCCGGGTCGGCTCGCCGAGGTCGTGCGGAGCTACCCGGCACGCGTCTACGTCCCCAACTCGGAGAGCGACACGGTCGACGTGATCGACCAGCGAACGAAGCGGATCGTCGACCACTTCGCCACGGGCGGCCTGCCGCAGCACGTGACGCCGTCCTGGGACATGAGGCGGCTCTGGGTCACGAACGACCAGGGCAACAGCCTGACGCCGATCGACCCGCGCACCGGGCGCCACGCCGAGCCGGTGCCCGTCGAGGACCCCTACAACCTCTACTTCACGCCCGACGGTCGCTACGCGATCGTGGTGGCCGAGCGGCTGCGGCGGCTCGACTTCCGCGACGCCCGCTCGATGCGCCTGCACCGTGAGCTGCCCGTGCCGTGCCCCGGCGTGGACCACATGGACTTCACGGCCGACGGCCGCTACCTGCTCGCCTCCTGCGAGTTCGGCGGCAGGATGGTCGTCGTCGACGTCCCGCGTCAGCGCGTCGTGCGCTCGATCGAGCTGCGGAGCGGCGCGATGCCGCAGGACGTGAAGCTGTCCCCGGACGGCCGTACCTTCTACGTCGCCGACATGGCCTCGGACGGGGTCTGGCTGGTCGACGCGCGTCGCTTCCGTCGCCTCGGCCTCGTGCACACCGGCGCGGGCGCGCACGGGCTCTATGCGAGCCGCGACTCGCGCGTACTGTACGTCTCGAACCGCGACGAGGGCTCCGTCTCGCTGATCTCGTTCCGCACACGCCGGCCCGTTCGCAAGTGGCGCATCCCCGGCGGCGGAAGCCCCGACATGGGCGGTGTCTCGGCCGACGGCAGGGTGCTGTGGCTGAGTGGGCGCCACCACGCGGAGGTGTACGCGCTCGACACGCGCAGCGGGCGCCTCATCGCCCGCATCGGCGTCGGCCAGGGCCCGCACGGGCTGTGCGTGTATCCGCAGCCCGGGCGCTACTCGCTCGGCCACACGGGCGTGTTCCGCTAGCGCGGTCGTCACCGAACAGGGGGTCGCGGCCTCTGGCGCAGGTCGTCGACGGCAAGTCGGGTTCAAGAGACGCCGCTCACAAGGCCTACCGCCGCGGGCTTAGGTGTAAGTCCAGCGTTTCCAGGCGAGAAACTGTCTTGCATCTTGTGCGGTTTGGCGCCTCGCTACCCCAACCGCTAGCGTGACTCTCCCTTGGGGTGTCGCTGGTTCGCCGCGGCCGCCCGCGACTGCACGTCTGGCCAAGTTCTTTCGGTATGCAGCGATCCGTTCGGCTGTTAGTGCTTCTCGTCCGTGGTGCGGCTGTCGCGCTGGTGTTGAGCGCCGCCGCGGTCGGGAGCGGATGGGCGAAGCCGGACAGCTTCTTCGCCGCTGACACGAGCAGGCCGACGGAGCCGGCAGGCCTCACGTCGCGCAAGCCGGCGTTGACGATCGGGGCTCGGGTCACGAGCGTCGTCGACGGCGACACGATTCGGGTCCGTTCGCTGGGGCCGCGGCGCCGCTCGTACACGGTGCGGCTCGTCGGGATCGACGCGCCTGAGGCTGGGCGTCGCGGGGTGGCGGGCGAGTGCGGCGGCCTCGAAGCGGTGTCGAGCGTCTACGCCCTGGCCTTCAGCGACCCGAGCGACACCAATAGCGACGGTTTTCTCGATCGAGGGGGCGGGCAGGGCCGCAAGGTGACGGTGACGACCGATCCGGCGCAGCCCAGCTTCGACCGCAGGCGGCGGCTGCTCGCGTACGTCACGCCGCGGGGACGGAAGATGCTCCAGCTCGCCCTGCTCGAGGCGGGCTGGGCGAGAGTGTCTCTGGTCCGGGGCAAGGCTTTGCAGTACCTGCGCTCGTTCCGCCGCTCATCGGCCCGTGCGCGGCACGCCCCCCGCGGGATGTTCGACGCATGCGGCGGGAACTTCCACAAGCGGGCGCCGGCGCGGGCGCCCAAGCGAAACGAGGCCTGCGGTCCGATCACGCTCGCTTCCGCGAGAACGACCGGCCGGCTGGTCGCGGTCCGCGGCGTAACCTGCACCGCAGCGCGGCGCGTCGCGGCGGCCTACGCCGAGAAGGGCCGCGCGCCGAAGGGCTGGCGCTGCTTTCGAGCCCGCAACGGCCCCACTCGGCTGTTCTCCTGCGGTAAGGGAGGCCTTGTGGGGGACGTGCGCCACTGGCCGGCGGCGCTCGAGGTGCAGGCGGTGGGGTCATCGCCGTCCCCGGCGTCGACCGCCGCGGCAGTCTCCGGCAAGCCGACCGCGACGACCGGCTCGGCGAGCGCCGTGACCTCGTTCTCGGCCACGCTCGGCGGCACGGTCAACCCCAACGGCGCGAACACCAGCTTCTACTTCGAGTACGGAACGACAGCCGACTATGGCACTGCGACGCCTGAGCAGAGCGCCGGCGATGTGAAGGCCGGCGTAGCCGTCTCGGCGGAGCTGCGTGGCCTGAGGGCGGCCACGAGCTACCACTACCGGCTCGTGGCGAGAAACGGTCACGGCATCGCCTATGGCGGCGACGCCGCGTTCACGACGACGGCCGCGGCCGGCTACCAGAACCCGGTCTTCAGTCGGTTCCCCGACCCCATGGTGCTCGACAACAACCGCTCGCGCGGTGACTACTACGCCTACGCCACCGGCAACAACTTCCCGAACGTGCGCTCGGCCGACCTCGTCCACTGGCAGGCCGCCGGCAGCGCGTTCACAAGCCGCCCCAGCTGGGTCGTGCAGAGCGGCGACTATCACCCGTGGGCGCCGAGCGTCCTGCAGCTCGATACACCCTGCCCCGAAGAGAACGCGGGGCCCTGCTACGTGATGTACTACACGGGCCTCGGCGCCGGCATCACGCCCGCCGCGAACTGCGTCGCGGTAGCCACCGCTACGAGGCCGGGCGGCCCGTTCCGCGACCTCGGCCGGCTCGAGGATCTCAACCGGAGCAGGGACCAGAGCGGCCGTCCGATCGGCTGCGGCGACGACCGCGGCTACGGCAACATCGACCCGGCGCCCTTCGTCGACAGCGACGGCCAGGCCTACCTGTACGTCTCGACCGACTTCCGTTGCGCCGCGCCGGCCCCGCAGAGTACGTGCCCGCTGGCGCCGACGATCTCGGTAATCCCATTGACGGCGGACCGGTTGCACGCCGCCGGCCCCCGCCAGGAGCTGTTCACCGGCACCGACAACTGGGAGCAGGCGGGTGGCGTCAAGAAGGTCGAGAACCCGTGGATGGAACGACGGGGGTCGACCTACTACCTGCTCTACTCGGGCGGCGACTGGCAGGTTGCCTACGGCATGGGCTACGCCACCGGCCCGTCACCGACCGGAGCGTTCGACAAGGCGGCCGCCAACCCGATCCTTACCCCGACCGCCGACGTGCGCGGCCCAGGCGGCGGGTCCGCGACGACCGGCCCTCAGGGCGGCCCCTGGCTCGTCTACCACGGCTTCCAGATCGGCACCGACACCCGGCAGCTGCGAATCGACCCCGTCAGCTGGAGCGCCGACGTCACGCTCAGCATCAACGGCCCCACAAGCACGCCGCAATCGCCGCTGCCCTAGCTGCGCTGGGGCGGCTCAGCGGGCCAAGTCGCCCCGGCCTGTCGCGGCCGGGCGACCCCGCCTCAGCCGCGGCCGCCGACGCGCTCCCGCTCCCCGCCCTCGCCCGTCTCCTCGGGCACCGCGAACGGCGCCGCGCCGTCGCCACCCCCGGCGGCCGGCGCCGCGACCGGCTCCGGCGTCACGCGCGGTAGCCACTCGAGCCAGCGCGGCAGGTACCAGTTCCAGTCGCCGAGCAGCGTCATCGCCGCCGGCAGCAGCAGCGCGCGGATGATCGTGGCGTCGATCAGCACGGCCACCGCGAGCCCCACGCCGACCTGCTTGAAGATCAGCTGCGATAGCGAGGCGAAGATCGCGAACACCGCGACCATCACGACGGCGGCGCTCGTCACGACCGCGGCAGTCGACTTGATGCCGTGCGCGACGGCCTCGTTGGTGCGCATCCCATTGTCGTAGGCCTCGCGGATCCGCGTGAGGATGAACACGTGGTAGTCCATCGAGAGGCCGAACAGGATCACGAACATGAACAGCGGCAGCCAGGAGACGATCGACCCGGTCGATCTGAAGCCGAGCGCGCTCTCGAGGTGGCCCTCTTGGAACACCCAGGTGATGACGCCGTAGGCAGCGCTGACCGACAGCAGGTTGAGCAGTATGGCCTTGATCGGGATCACGATCGACCGGAAGGTCACGAGCAGCAGCAGGAAGGCGAGCCCCAGCACGAAGGCGAACACGATCGGCACGCGCTGCTTCATCAGGTCGTTGAAGTCCTTCGAGCTCGCGGTGATGCCGGTTACGTCCGCCTGCAGGCCGTCGACCCTGCCGACCGTCTGCGGGATGAGCTCGTCGCGCAGCTTCGCGAGCGCCCGCTCCGACGCGGCGTCCGTGCCGTCACCGACGAGCGGGATCTCCGCCGCGATCGCTGTGTTCGTCTGCGTGCGGTTGATCGTGATCGGCTCCTTGAAGCCGCTCGTGCGCGACGCGATCGCGGTCAGGTCGCGCAGCGCCGCCTGGCTCTCGAACGAGGTCCCGTTCGGCCCGTGGAGGACGACCTCGGCGGGCGCCGGTGAGCCGGGGAAGGCGGCCTGGATCTTGTCGTAGGTGCGCATGACCGGAAGGTCGCGCGGGAGCGTCTCGACGCCTGGCGTGGCCGTGTGGATCTGAAGCGCCGGCGCGGCGAGCACGAGCAGCACGGCGATCGATGCGGCGGCCGCGATCACGGGGTGGCGCAGCACGCGGTCGAGGATCGCGGTCCAGAAGCGCGACTCGCCCGTGCGGCGCTCGGGCGCGAGGAAGGGGATGCGGAGCTTGTTGACGCGGTCGCCGAGCGTGGCGAGCACGGCCGGCAGGACCGTGAGCGAGCCGACCACCGCGATCGCGACCACGAGGATCGTGCCCGTCGCGAACGAGGTGAAGGTCTTGGCGCCGGCGAGGTACATGCCGGCCATGGCGATGATCACCGTGATGCCCGACACGAGCACGGCGCGCCCCGAGGTGGCGGCGGCCGCCTCGAGCGAAGCTCGCTCGGGGGTGCCGCGCGCGCGCTCCTCGCGCTCGCGGCGCAGGTAGAACATGGAGTAGTCGACGCCCACGGC
>JBLNDU010000116.1:0-3063 GCA_050261935.1 Nocardioidaceae bacterium
GGCGGCGCTCGCCGGCCGCGACGAGCGCCAGGGTGAGCGTGAGCTGCGGCGCAGTCCGCCGGCGGACGTGCTCGAGCAGGCGATCGTCGAGGTGGCGCAGGACTACCCGACCGATGGCTATCGGATCGTCACCGCGTGGGTCAGGCGCAAGCTCGGCCGGCCGGTGAACCGCAAGCGCGTGCTCAGGGTGCTGCGTGAGCACAGGCTGATTCAGCGCCGCCGCACGGAGCCGCGTCGGCGGCGGCCGGGGTTCTTCCGCGTCGAGCGCCCCGGCCAGCTGTGGCACATGGACATGACCGCGGTCTGGGTCGCCGAGCACGGCTGGTGCTACCTGAACGCAGTGATCGACTGCTGCACGCGCGAGCTCGTCGGCTTCGGCCTCGAGACGAGATGCAGAGCCGTCGAGGCGATCGCCGTCGTCGAGCGCGCGGTCGCCGAGCAGGGCATCCCGCCGGGGACGCTCACGCTCGGGAGCGACAACGGCTCCGCCTTCACCGCGCGCAAGTTCCGGGCCGTGCTGTCCGGGCTCGGGATCGTCCACCGCCGCGGCGGCTACCGCGACCCCGAGTCGCAGGCGTTCATCGAGTCCTGGTTCCGCTACCTGAAAGAGCGCTGCGTCTGGCGCCACGAGTTCGAGACCCTCGACCAGGCCAGGGAGGTGATCGCCGCCTACATCGACCACTACCACCAGCGCCCGCACAGCGGGCTCGACTACAGAACACCGGCCGAGGTCCGGCAGACCTGGAACGATGCCCAGGAGGCACTACAAACAGCGGCCGCCTGACGTGTCAACAGCGGCGGGGAGCGGTCCACCGCCGGCGTCTGCGAGCCGTGGCGAGAACTGGTAGCCGAGCAGCCGGAAGAGCCCGAAGACGACGTCGGTGTAGCCGGCGGCGTCGGTCATGATCTCGCGGGGGTGCACGCTGGTCTGCGGATCGAGCAGCCCGTCGAGGAGGTACAGCGCGTCGGGCTGGGTGCCGGGGACGACGACGGTGCGCAGGGTGGCGTGGTGGTCGGCGGTGGTGGTCAGGGCGGTCACGCCGCGGCGGCGGTGGTAGTAGCGGCGGTTGAAGCCGGCGTGGATGGTGCGGTTGGGGACCACGAAGCGCAGCCCGTCGATCGAGGCGACCTCGCCGCCGCCCCAGCGGGTCGCCAGCTCCAGGGCGGCGTGGTAGTCGACGATCCGGGCGTTGGCGGCGATCAGCGTCTCGGGTCGGATGTAGTGGCGGGCCACGTACTTCAAACGCGCCTCGCGCAACGCGGGGACGGTCTCGTCGACGAGCGGGGCGTAGCCGACGTTGCACGCCTGGGCGACCAGGACGGCGCAGAGGCTCGTCTGCAGGACCTGGGCGTCCGGGGTCACGTGCTCACCGCCGGCGGCGTTCGGGGTCGTGGGCGGCGGTCAGCTCGGCCACCGCCTCCGGGCCCGGGCGGGCGTAGCGCTGCAGCGAGCGCAGCGAGGCGTGGCGGCTCTTGGCCATCAGCAGCGGGAGTCCGACGTCGGCTTCGGCCAGGTGGGTGAGCGCCGAGTGGCGCAGCTGGTGCAGCGTCCAGCCGCCCGAGGCGGCTGAGAACAGCTCCTCGGCGCGCCGGTAGGACAGCCGGGCCCGCCCGGTGTAGGGGCACAGGTCGGCCGCGGCTGGCGTCTGCGCAGGCGCCGGGCGCCGGTCGGCCAGGAACAGCGGGCCACGCGGCCGGCCGGCGATCAGCCGCGGCAGCAGTCGCGCCGAGCCGGCCTGCAGGTGCAGCCACTCGGTGTCGCCGCCCTTGGAGCGCACCCGGGCGCGCTTGTTGTCGGAGTCGACGTCCTCGACGTTGAGCGACAGCGCCTCCTGGGCGCGCGCCGCCGTCTCATACAGCAGCCGCCACAGCGCCTTCTCGCGCACCGCGACGTCGTCGCGGCGCCACAGCCGCTCGAGCTGGGCGTAGGGGATCGCCTTGGTGCGGTCGACCGGCTCGCGGCGGCGCTCCAGCCGGTCGGCGATCGCGCGGTCCAGCCAGCCGCGCCGGCGACAGAAGCTCTGAAACGAGCGCAGCGTGGCCACGTGGCGGTTCCAGGTCGCCGGCGCCAGGGCGCCCCACGCCTCGCGCGCTGAGCGCTCGAGCTCGCGGGCGGACACCTGTCCCAGCGGCCGGTCGGCTCCCAAAGCGTCCCCCA
Source organism: Nocardioidaceae bacterium (assembly GCA_050261935.1). Classification (GTDB taxonomy): domain Bacteria; phylum Actinomycetota; class Thermoleophilia; order Solirubrobacterales; family Thermoleophilaceae; genus JBLNDU01. Next base: position 2,159 of record JBLNDU010000116.1, read on the forward strand.
GCCGCCCTAGCGTCTGGGCGTAGGAGCGGCGGCTCGACGGCGCCAGGTCGGGCTGGGCGAGGAACGCGTCGGCCGCCTCGCCGAGCATGGGCGGCCGCTCGCGAGCCGGGCGCAACCGCCGCACGGGTCGCCGCGCCGCGCTCATCGCAGGGAATGCGCCGCCTTCACCGCCGCCCCCGGCGGCGCGATCGCCCACCGCTGCACGGACCACTGACAGCGATATCGCGGGGAATAGTCCATTCCCCGCGGAACGCTACGGATGCCCAGCCGGGGCTCGGGGCGACAATCGAGTCAGGACTCGAGCCAGGCCAGCGCGCCCGGCACGCTGCCCCACAGCTCGCCAGCACCGGCCGCGTAGTCGACCGCTTCGCTCTCCTCGCCGAACACCGTATGGGCGGGGCGCCTGCTCGGCAGCCTCTTCCGGCCGGTCAGGTAGGCGGGAATGTGCGGGTTGAGCTCGCGCGCCTCTGCGAGCCGGCGCCGTGACCTGGCCCCGTCGCCCCAGCGCGCGAACGCGGCCAGCGCCTGCGCGTAGGCAAAGCCGGGGACACGGTCTTCGGCATAGGCGGCGAACAGCTCATCGAGCTCGTCGTAGGACTCGAGCGCCAACAACCAATTCGCCTGTCGGTAGCGCAGCGCCTGATTGTCCCGGGGGTTCAGTCGCAACAGCTCGCGCTGATGTTCGACCGCCTCCTCGCGCCGGCCGAGCCGCCACAGCACCGCAGCGAGCGCCGCGCGGGCGCGCATGTACGGCCTTGTCTCGAAGATGAGCCAGAAGTCGCCGACATCCTCCCGGAAGACCCTTCGCCCGAGCACCCGCTCGCCGGCGACGACGCCCTGCTCGAGCAGCTCGCGCGCCCCCTCGAGGCTCGCCGCCGCCTCCGCCAGCAGCACGTAGGCGTCCG
>JBLNDU010000117.1:0-3828 GCA_050261935.1 Nocardioidaceae bacterium
GCTCTACAGCACGGCCACGAACGGCACGCCGCGCGACTCTCCCGTGTGCTTCTCGTGCGCGTCCGACCTCGAGGTCGTGATGGCCAAGTTCAGCCCCTTCATCAGCGATGGGGCGCGCACCTTCATGGTGTCCTTCGACGACGACCACGAGCGCTTCTCGCGCGCGGAGGACGCGCGCGCCTACGGCACGGGCGGCGCGCCCGAGGGCAGCCCCGCCTACGAGGCCGCCTACGGCCGCGCGACGGGCGACTTCCTGACCCGCCTGCTCGCGCGGCTGCGGCGGTCGGTGCCGGACGCCACGCTGCTCACCGTGCTCACCGACTACGCGGGCACGGGCGACACGCCCTACCTGTCCGGCGTGCGGGCCACGCTCGACCCGGCGGTGGGCGTGCTCTGGACCGGCCCGGCCGTCCAGCACACGAACTTCTCGCCCCGGGACGCGCAGGCCTACGGCGCGCGGATCGGCCGCGCGCCGCTCGTGTGGGACAACTGGAGCAACACGGACGGCTGCTGCACGCTGCCGGCCTCGCAGGACCACACGACGGCGCTGCTCGGCCCCTACCGCCGCCGGGCCGACATCGCGGGCAGCGTGGGTGGCGTCTTCCTCCAGCCCACGAACGAGGCCGACCTCAACAAGCTCCCGCTGGCGACCGCCGCCGACTGGCTGGCCGATCCCGGCGGCTACAAACCCGAGGCCTCGTGGCGGGCCGAGCTGGCCCGCCTCACGGGCGGCAACCCGGCGGCGGGTGAGCTGCTGCGCGCCTGGGCCGAGACCTTCTACTTCACGAAGTCCGACCTCTACACGAGCGCGATCGGGGCGGACCGCTCGGCCGGCCAGGCGCCCAGCTTCCGCGCGCAGTCGGGCGCCTTCCTCGCCGCCTATCCGGGCGCCGGCTGGGCGGGCGCCTCGGCCTCCCTCTCGCAGGAGCTCGACAAGGCCGCCCGCGCCCGCACCGCCCTGGCCGGCGCCGCCGACGGCGGCTTCCTCGGGCAGGCGTCGCCGTTCCTCCAGGGCTCGCACATGGCGGCGCGGGCTGGGCACCTCGGCACGGCGCTGCTCGGCGCCCAGCGCCCGGTGGCCACGGTGCGCACGGACGGCGGGCTGTCCGTCACGCCCCAGCCCGCCGACGTCGCGGCCGCGGGCGCGATCGAGGGGCTGTACGGCGGCGCCGCGGCCACCCAGCGGGCGCTGATCCCCTGCTCGTACGGCTTCCACGCCGCCCGCAGCGCCGACGGGCGCTTCGCCTGCGGGCCCGGCGCGCGCTCGTACTTCGACGCCATCACGCCGAACAACGTGCTCGACGGCTACCTCGACGAGGTCGACCGGCTGAGCGCGGCGTGGCGGAGCGCCGCGGCGTCGACCAACCCGAGCCAGGCGCCGCTCACGCTGTCCGTCGCCGGCGTGGGCGATTACACGGTCGCGCCCGGCACCACGCGGGCGCTGCCCGCCGCCGCCTGCGGCCGGACGCTCACGATCAGGGACGCCGCCGGCGGCGCCAACAGCTTCACCCTGCCGCCCTGCGGCGGCGACCCGCGGACGCCCACGACGGTGCTCGACGGCGGCCCCTCGGGCTCCGAGAACTCGCGCGGCGCCGTGTTCAGCTTCCACGCCTCGGTGCCCGGCTCGCGCTTCACCTGCCAGCTCGACGGCGCCGTGAGCGCGTGCCGCTCGCCCGCCGTCTACACCGACCTGCCCGAGGGCGACCACTCGTTCAGGGTCACCGCCACGGACCCGGCCGGGCGGGTGGCCAGCGCGAGCGAGACGCGGTTCTGGAGGGTGGACACCACGCCGCCCGACACCGCCTTCACGAGGGGCCCGTCCGGTCCGACGCGCAGCGAGACGGCCACCTTCAGGTTCCTGTCCAACGAGGCCGGCGGCTTCCGCTGCTCGCTCGACGGCCGGCCGTTCGGCAGCTGCTCCTCGCCGCTTGTGCTCGCCTGGGTGCGCCAGGGGGCGCACACGCTCGCCGTGGCGGCGGTCGACGAGGCCGGCAACGTCGACCCCACCCCCGCGGTGCGGGCGTGGACCGTGGACACGCGGCCGCCGAACACCTTCATCACGCGTGGCCCGAAGGGCGTCGTGCTGAGCGCGCGCGCGTCGTTCCTGCTGCGCGCGAGCGAGCGCGCCAAGCGCTACTCGTGCTCGCTCAACCGGAAGAAGTGGAAGCGCTGCACCGCCAAGCCGCAGTACGCGAAGCTGCGGGACGGCCGCCAACAGGTGGCGGTCGCGGCGGTCGACCTGGCCGGCAACGTCGACCCGACGCCCGCCAAGCGCCGCTGGGACGTGGACGCCGCGCACCCGCGCACGACGTTCACGCGCGCGCCGGGGCGCGCGAGCCGCTCGCGTAAGGCCACCTTCGCCTGGCGCAGCAAGCCGCGCTCCACGTTCGCCTGCGCGCTCGACGGCGCGCGCTTGCGGCGCTGCTCGACGTGGAAGACCTTCGCGAGCCTCAAGCCCGGCTGGCACACGCTCCGCGTGCGGGCCACGGATCGCATCCGGCGCGTCGAGCGGCGGCCGGCCGCCTACCGCTGGGTGATCGACCTCACGCGGCCGTCGCTCGCGGTCGGCGTGCCGAGCCAGTCGCCCGCGGACGCGGCGCAGAGCGGGCTGCGGCTGGCGCTCCGTTGCTCGGAGGCCTGCCGCGCCACGGTGTCGGCCCGGGCCCTGCCGCGCGACCAGGCGCGGCTCGGCTTCCCGCCCAGCGCGGCGCCGATCCTCACGGAGCGCGCGGTCGAGCTGCGCGGGCGTCGGCGGAGCGTCGTGCGCCTGCCGATAACGGCGGCCACGCTCCGGCCGGTGGCACGGGCCCGCCGGCTCGAGCTCGTGGTGCGTGTCACGGCGCGCGACCGCGCCGGCAACCGCCGCGTCGTCACCCGGCCCCTGACGTTGGAGCGCTGACGCCCCGCGCGCGCAAGAATGCGCGCGTCACGGAGAAGGAGGGGCGATGGCGCGTCACGGAGAAGGAGGGGCCATGAGGTGGGAGCTCGTGTGGACGGCGCTGGCGAGCGTGATCGTGCTCGTCTGCCTGTACTACGCGTTCATCTATTGAGCTTGCGCCGCCGTGCGGCATCCGCGGTGAGCCTCAGGCGCCGGCCGGGCGCCCCGGGGGGCCTGCCGCCTCGCGCCTCGCGCGCCGCGCAGCGAGGCCGCTGAGCGGCCCCGCCCGCCCGGCCGCCTCCGTCAGCGCCGCGCAGAGCCGCTCGCGCGCCCGGAGCTCGGACTCGACGGGCTCGAGCACGAGCTCGGTCCCCACCTCCTCGACGCGCGAACGGAGCGCGCGCCCCGCCGCGCGCGAGCGTCGCCGCGCGCCGCCGCCGTTCACGAGCCGCGCGAGAAGCGCCACCAGCAGGCCTGCGAGCGCGCCGCCGCCCACCAGCAGCGTCGGCACGGGGACGCCCTCGAGGCGCGGCAGCGGCAGCACGTCCTCGATCCGCAGGAAGCCGAGCCCCGCGAGCACGAGCAGCCAGAGCGCGCCGACGGCGAGCGCCGCCGCGAGCACCATCTGGTGCGCGCCGGGGGCCCGCCACCAGCGCGGCCGGGTCATGCGCAGGTCGGCGCCGGCGACGGCGCGGTCGAGTCGCTCGGAGACCTCGTCCTCGCGCGCGGTGGCCGCCGTGCGCACGAGACCGGGCCAGGGCGGCGGCGTGTCGCCGGCCGCGCGGGCCGCGAGCACGCGCGTGGCGGCCGACACCTGGGCGCGCTGCACGAGGGTAGCTCCGGGGAGCGACGTGTGCACCTCCGGCTCCGGGCGGTCGGGCAGGCGCAGCCGCTTGAGCGGGTCGGGGCGCAGCCGCCGGAGCCAGCGCACGAGCGGCCAGCCGGCGGCG
>JBLNDU010000118.1:0-3114 GCA_050261935.1 Nocardioidaceae bacterium
TCGCGGATGTCCGCCGCGGCCATCAGCTCGGCGTCGAGGCTGAGCGAGCCGGCGTAGTGCAGGTCGCAGCTCGTGACGGTGGCGCGGTGGATCTTCGACTTCAGCATCGTGCGCAGCACGATCTCTCGCTCCTCTCTCGGCTGGGAAACGGACGGCGGCGCGCGGGCGCTGGCGCGTCGGCACATCCTCGCACGGGCGCGGCGGCCGCCATGCGACGCGGCCGCGAGGCGCCCGCTCGCCTCAGGACCTGAGCTCGCGCACGCGCTGGAAGATCAGGAACGCCGCCAGGACGATCAGCGCGCCGCTCAGCACCCACTTCCAGAAGTGCGCCAGCAGGATGACGCTCGCGACGAGCGCCAGCAGCACCGCGACGCGATTCACCGTGCGCACGAACGTCGCGCGCAGAATGGACTCGCCAAGCACGAGCGCGATGAGGAAGACGACAACGCCGGCCCAGGCGTCGAAGGGGGCGACCTCGATCAGCACCACGATGCCGACCAGCAGCAGGCTGAGGCTGAGCGCGGCCCACAGCTCCGCCACCCGGTTGAACCGCAGGCGCGCCGGCGGCACGGGGTCGGCCGCGTGCCGGATGTGGGCGCGCGGGTCGTCGCGCCGTCCCTCCCGCAGGCCTTCGAGCCGGCGCCTCACCCCCTCGAGCACGCCCTCGTTCTCGGAGCGCTCGCGGCGGAGGTCCTTCACCCGGGCCGCGAGCTCGGACACCCGCCGCTCGAGCTTCGCGTGCTGGGACGCCAGGTGCGGGTTCCCCTCCATGCTGTCGAGCCTGATCCCGAGCTCCTGGAGCGCCTCCGTCTCGCGCGGGATCAGCTCACCGAGCTCCTCCTGGCGCGCGGTGAGCTCGGCGCGCTGCGACTCGAGCAGCTCGAGCTCGAGCGGCGGGGGCGGCAGCTTGTCGAGGCCGGCGAACCCGAGCGGGTCGAACCACGACGGGCGCGGCGAGCCGTCGCGGTTGTACATCGGCCCGGCCGGCGCGTTCTCGCCCGAGATCGGGTCCTGCGCGTAGAGGCCCCAGAGCCCCCGGTACCCGCTGACCCAGGGCGTGGCCTCGTCGATCAGGTTCGGCGTCCACTCGCGCTCCTGCCCGGGGCCGACGCTGAGGCCGTCGCCGCGGGCGAAGTCGATGAAGGGGGCCCGAAACGGGCTGCCCCCGGCGTCGCCCTGGCCGAGCGTCCTGCGCCAGAAGCGCTCGAGCACGTCGATCGCCCGCCGGGCACGGTCCGGGACCGGCAGCGGCACCTCGGCCTGGTATTCGCCTGCTCGGAAGTAGGACGCGTGCGACCCGGCGCCGGCGTGGACGACGGGGTGCTGGCCCACGAGCGCCAGGTCACGTCGGTCGTCGAACCGGCGCCGCAGGTCGGCGCCGTGGAAGTCGTGCGACGCGTATGCCGCCCACTCGGGCACGAGCCGGCCGTCGCGCTCGTAGAGGTAGACGTTCACGAGCTCCCAGTCGGACTCGTGGTCGTTCACGCCGTGGAAGCCCGAGCGCCAGTTGTTGTATGCGAAGAAGAGCCAGTACTGGCAGACCGTCCAGCCACCGTCGCGCACCACCCGCCCGTGGTAGATGAACCTCTCATCGCGCGCCTGCATGGCGGCGTAGTCGAGCGCCGCCGCGGCGGCAGTCGCCTTGGGCACGCGGCCGCGGATGAGCAGCGAGGCCGAGAACAGCGCGTCGAGCAGCCGCGGCATGAGCCCGCCTCGCGCCAGGCGGCCCAGGCCAGTCCGAAAGGTGTGGCGCTGCTCGCGCTTCAGGCGCTGGAGACCGGTGAGCGCGCGGGCGCTCTCCTCGAGGCTGATCGGGTGGATGAAGCGCAGGTAGAGCACCGAGCCGAACGACGCGGCGCGCGGCTCGACGAGCCGCTCGACGGTCAGCCCGCCCTCCGGCAGGATCTCCTCGTCGTGGTCGTCGGGGTGGTAGAGCCAGAGGCTGCAGGCGCCGACGTAGCGCTCGACGTCCATCGGGAAGAAGAGCTCCCCGCTCGTGAAGCGCACGACCGGCTCGAACGCCCGCAGCAGCTCGAGGTCAGTGGCGGTCGAGCGGATTCCTGGTGGCTCTGGCGAACTCGACATTCTCGGTGTGCCGCACGCCGAAGGCGATCTGGACCTCGAGCGGGCTCAGGGCGAGCACGGCGAAGGCGTTGATCGCCATGTCCACGAAGCTCGGGTCGTCGAAGAACAGGTAACGGAGGATCTGGAGCGTGAGCCCCACGACCGCCCAGGTCATGAAGAGCGCCCAGGCCCAGGGCTGAAGCAGGAGCGCGCCGACCCCGGCGGCGAGCGCGCCGGCGCCGAAGGCCAGGTGGACGATCGCGTCCACCACCCGATCGTGCTCGCCACTTTGCAGCGCAAGCACGCCGTAGGCGACGTTGTAGACGGCGAGCCCGAGCGCCAGCAGGCCAACGAGCGTCACGGGCAGCGGGCGCCCCGGCCGCTCGGCCAGCGCCCGCCGCGGCTCGCCCTCGCCGACCGCCCGCTCGCCCGATGCCACGCCCGCACGTCTACCACGACTCCCGGCCGGCGCGCGGCGCGGGGGTCTGGTCGGGGAGCGCCTCAGCGCCGGCGGCGCACGAAGGTCACGACCGCGGCGACCAGCGCGACGAGCGCGACCACCTGCACCCCGAGCGTCAAGGCGGCGCTCTCGCCCTCGGTGGCCCGGTGCAGCGAGGCGAACACGAGCGAGGCGCCGAAAACAGCACGAGCGTCCAGAGCAGCGTCGTGCGTTCCATCGGGCGGCAGTCTCGCGCCTAGGCTTGAGGCGTGCGCTCCCCCGCTCCCGTCGCGGCCGTGGGCGCCATCGTGATCGCGTTCTCCGCGCCGCTCGTGCGGCTCGCCGCGGTGGTGCCCTCCACGGCGGCCGTGTTCCGCTGCGCCTACGCGCTGCCGCTGCTCGGCGCGCTCGCGCTCGCCGAGCGGCGCCGCTACGGCCCGCGCGAGCGGCGCGACGTCCTGCTCGGCTGGCTCGCCGGCGTCTGCTTCGCGCTCGACCTCACCTTCTGGCACCACTCGATCGCCGCCGTCGGGGCGGGCCTCGCCACCGTGCTCGCGAACGTGCAGGTCGTGCTCGTCGGCGTGATCGCGTGGCTCGCGCTCGGCGAGCGG
>JBLNDU010000119.1:0-3975 GCA_050261935.1 Nocardioidaceae bacterium
CCAGTGGATCGAGTCTGTCTTCCAGACGCTCAAGGAGCAGCTCTCGCTTGAGCGCCACAGGGCGCGCACCCTGCCCGGCGTGGTCGCTCGCGTCGCACAGCGGCTGCTGGCGCTGGCAGCGTGCCTCTGGCACAACCAACAGATCGGTGACCCCGGCCGCCACCTCACGGCCTACGGACACTGATTCGGAATCAACCATCTAGCGGGGCCGGGGCGCGGCCACGACCCTGGTGCCGCTGCTCGGTGAGAAGGTGACGTTGCGCCGGGCGACCCGCTCGGGCGCGGCGGACACCGGCCGCAGCGCTCGTCGCCGGAGCACCTCGGCGAGGACGACGCGCATCTCCATCTCGGCGAACGCCGCGCCGAGGCAGCGTCGCACGCCGCCGCCGAACGGGACCCACGCGTAGGTCGCCGGCGCGTTGCCGAGGAAGCGCTCCGGCCTGAACGCGAACGGGTCGGGGTAGCGGTCGGCGCGCGTGTGGGCGAGCCAGATCGCCGGCGTGACGTCCGACCCGGGTGGGAGCACGTAGCCGTCCACGCGCAGCTCGGAGCTCAGGCGGCGGCCGGCGAGCGGGATCACCGGCCGCAGGCGCAGCGACTCCGCGATGACCGCGCGGAGATAGCGCTCCTCGCCGGCGGCGACCTCCGCCTCGAGGCGATCGAGCGCGGGTGGATGGTGGACGAGCAGCTCGAACGTCCAGGCGAGCGCGGTTGCGGTGGTCTCGTGCCCCGCGACGAGAAGCGTCATCAGCTGGTCGCGGATCTCCTCGTCGTCCATTCTCTCGCCGTCATCGAAGCGCGCGGCGAGGAGCAGCGAGAGGATGTCGTCCCCTCGGTCCCCGCGGCGCTCGGCGATCTCGTCGGCGAGCAGGGCGTCGATCTGCCGCCTGAGGTCCCGGACGCCCGCCATGGGGTCGAGGCGGGGCCAGCGCCGCGACAGCGGCACGCCGAACTGCATGCGCAGCGACGAGGTGCTCGCGAGCAGCTGAGCGAGGCGCTCCATGAGCCGAGCGTGGCGCTCCGGATCCGTCACGCCGAAGACCGCGCGCAGGATCACCTCAAGCGTTACCGCCTGCATGTGGGGGTGGATCGCGAACGGCCGCCCGACCGGCCAGCTCTCGACGTCGCGCGCGGCGGCGTCACGGACGATCGCCTCGTACGCGCGCATCCGCTGCCCGTGGAACGGCGGGAGCATCAGGCGGCGCCGCGCGAGGTGCTCGCGGCCCTCGAGCAGCAACAACGAGCGCGCGCCCACGATCGGCTCGAGCAGGAGCGCCCGCCCGGGTGGCAGCGCGTGCTCGGGCACGGTGTAGAGCGCACGGATCGCATCCGGGTCGGAGACCATCACGAACGGCCTCGCGAACCCGAGGAACCGGACGCTGAACGTGTCGCCGAAGCGCCGCCGACAGGACTCGAGGAACGAGATCGGGCGGAGCAGCCAATGCAGCGTCTGGACGAGGGGCGGCTCGCGCGGCCCCGGCGGGAACGTGCTCACGCCGGCGAAGCGTCGCACAGCCGAGGACGCGCCCTGCGCGTCAAGGCGCGGCGCTCGGTCTCAGGATCGTCGGGCCCCCGCCGGCCGCCTGTCGTCGGGCCAGCGACGGTTCGTGCGGCTACACCTCCGTGGGTATGGGTATGGTCGCCCGCAGCGAAGTCCTCTCGCGCCCGGCTCCTGATCTCGAACTCAACTCCGAGCGCCTCGACGCGATCCTTCAACCTGGGTCAGCCCGGACCCGTGACCGGGTCCGCTCCGCCCCCGGGCGGATCCCGCATCGGCCGTGCAGGTACCGCGGGCATGCCGATCGGAGCTCAGCTGCCTCCCGCAACATGCTGCTGCTCGTGGTGAGCGACGTGCGCAGCGGGCCATCGGCGTGACCAGGACGCTCGGCCGCTCCGGGCTGGAGGCGAGTCGGCTCGGGCTCGGGTTGGCGGCGGTCGGCCGGCCCGCCTACATCAACGTCGGCCACAACACCGACCTCGGGCCGGACCGGTCGGTGGAGGCGCTGCGGGACCGCGCGGAGTCGCTACTCGATACCGCCTTCTCGCTCGGCCTGCGCTACTTCGACGCCGCCCGCTCCTACGGACGCGCCGAGGAGTTCCTGGCCAGCTGGCTCCGAAGCCGCGGCCTCGCGCCGGGAGCGGTCACGGTCGGCTCGAAGTGGGGCTACGTCTACACCGGCGAGTGGCGCGTCGACGCCGAGCGCCACGAGGTCAAGCAGCTCAGCGCCGACACGCTGCGGCGCCAGCTCGACGAGACGCGCTCGCTGCTCGGCGACCACCTGTCGCTCTACCAGATCCACTCGGCCACGCTCGAGAGCGGCGTGCTCGACGACCAGGCCGTGCTCGCCGAGCTGGCGGCCCTGCGCGCGTCCGGCTTGGCGGTGGGGCTGACGGTGACCGGTCCGCGGCAGGCCGAGACCGCCGCGCACGCCGTCGACGTCGGTGTCTTCGACGCGATCCAGGCGACCTGGAACCTGCTCGAGCGCTCGGCGGCCGCGACGCTCGAGCGCGCCCACGCCGCCGGCATGGGCGTCATCGTCAAGGAGGCGCTCGCGAACGGCCGCCTGACCGCGCGGCACGGCCCGCGGCGCCTGCTCGTGGTCGCGCGCGAGCTCGGCGCGACGCCCGACGCGCTCGCGCTCGCGGCAGCGCGCGCCCATCCGTGGGCGGACGTCGTCCTCAGCGGCGCCGCGACGCAGAGTCAACTCGTGAGCAACGTCCGAGCCGAGCAGATCACCTACGGGGAGGATGCCGATGCCCGCCTCACCCAACTCGTCGAAGACCCTGACGCCTACTGGGGGCGCCGCTCGCGCCTGCCCTGGCGATAGAGCAGCCAGTCGGGTTGTTCCTCGGGTCCGTGTACTCGCGGATCTGAAGGTCCTGCCGGATGACCCGCTCGGTGTCATAGAGGAACGCCCAGGCGGCGCCGACGCCCGAATGTGACTCAAGATCGGTGCATGGTCAGTCACCAATCACGACGAAGGCGAACGCTGCGTCGAGTTCACCCAACCTGTCCACCGATGCTGGGGAAGGCCGGGTCGATCTCCTCGGGGGGGCGCCGATCCAGGTCGAAACCGCTTTCACGCGGCACGTAGAGATACAGTCAGACTACGGACCAGGCGAGGTGAGGCGCTCGACCGCTTCCTTCAGCGAACTCGCGTGCCAGATTGCGGAAGGTGGAGCAGAGGACAACCGTCATGAAGGACCCGCAGGCCGCGGTGGCGCCCCGCGGCGAACAGTCAGCGCTCGCCAGAACCGCCTCGACGCAAGAGGCAGAGGCGCAACGCGTCCTCGACGCTGCCCGCTCGGACGGGTGACGCCGGTCGGGTTCAGGCTGTTGAACATCCGCGTTCGACCGTTGGCATTGGCGCTTGCCGCCGGGCTGGCGCTGGCGGACGGCTCGATCGTCACGCTGGCGCTGCCTTCGATCCTGCCGGAGCTCGACACGAGCGTCGATGGGGTGGCGGCGGTCATCGGCGTCTACACGCTGGTTGTCGCCGCGGGGCTGCTGCCGCTCGAGCGCCTGGCCCGCGGCTCGTCTTTGCGGGTGGTCGGGGCGGCGGGGTTCGCATTGATGGCGGCCGCCTCGCTGGCCTGCGCGGCCGCCGATGGCATCGCCGGGCTGCTCGTCGCGCGCGCCTTGCAGGCGCTCGGCGGTGCGGCGGGTCTCGTGGCCGCGTTCGGGCTGCTCGGTGGTGGCGCGGTGCATGGTCGGCGGACGTGGGTCACGGCGGCGGTGATCGGCACCGCGGTTGGTCCGGCGCTCGGGGGTGCGCTGACCGAGGCCTTCTCCTGGCGGGCGATCTTCCTGTTCCAGGTGCCGTTCGCCGTGGCGGCGGCCGTGGCGGCCTTGACCGGCTCCGCTCAGCCCATCGGCCGGGCGTCGACGCCGCTGCCCGAGAAGCGCTTCGAGCTGCGTCCCGCGCTCGGCTTGACACTCGTGTCCGCCGCACTCAGCGCGCTGCTGTTCCTCTT
>JBLNDU010000120.1:0-9465 GCA_050261935.1 Nocardioidaceae bacterium
CGTCGCCGTTCGACGGCGAGACGACGCCGTCGGCGCCACCGTGAACGACAATCGTGGGCAGCACCCGCGCGTGCTCGCCCATCGCCTCGTACGCCGCCCGCCCGCAGCGCTCCACGTCCGCGCCGCCGCGCGACATGAGCTCGAAGGCCGCGCGAACGCTCGTGGCGGCCGCGTAGGGAAGGCCCGAGTGGAGCGCGATCGCCGCGAACCGGTCGGCGTAGGTCGCACCCATCACGGCGGCCATCGCCGCTCCGGCCGACATGCCGGCCAGGTAGACGCGGCTCGGGTCGACCCGGGCGCCACGCACGACCGCCTCCGTGGCCTCCGCCAGCACGGCCGGCTCGCCGCTGCCGCGCGCCTGGTGGCCCGGCCGGAACCAGTTCCAGCAGCGCTGCGGGTTGTGCCGGCCGCCCTGCTCCGGATAGGCCACGAGGAAGCCGCGCTGGTCGGCCAGCTCGTTCAGGCACGTGCCGCGCGCCAGGTCGGCGGCGGTCTGGGTGCAGCCGTGCAGCACGAGAAGCAGCGCCGCGCCGGTGCGAGGAGCCGCCTCAGGCGTGTAGACCCAGGTCGACCTGCCGCCGGCGCAGGGCAGGCGCTCCCAGGCCCCCGACCCGCCGGGCGGGGGCTCCGGCGAGGGCGACCGCGACGGGTGCCGCCGGGGTCGGCGAGCCTCCTCGGGCAGGGGCGGTCGAGTCACGCGCGCAGCGGCGGCCGAGGCAGCCCGGAGCGGACTCGCCAGCGCGCGGCCGCGCGCGATCGCGGCACGGTTGGCTGCGTACAGCTCACGCCAGTCGATGAGTTCCATGCTGCGTTGTATATCAAGCGCAGCTGCCGGACACGTGCCGAAAGCCGCTTGCTCTTGGGGAGCAATGCTTGACAAAGCATGCACTACCCGACGAAGGAGCGGTAGATGCTGAGCAGCGAGAACTTCTGCGGGCCGCTGAGGCGGGGGTCGGCGAGGATGGCCGCCTCGGTGTCGCCTGAAGCGCGCTCCGCGCCGCCCGCGCCCTCGCCGTCGCGGCGTTCCTCGAGCAGCCCCGCCTCGGCCAGCAGGAGGTCGAGCGGGAGGTCGAGCGCGGCGGCGACCGAGTGAAGCACCCGGATCGACGGCTCGTGCAGCCCGCGCTCGATCTGGCTCAGGTAGGCGTTCGAGATCTGCGTGCGCTCCGCGAGCTCGCGCAGCGTCAGCCTGGCGAGCTCGCGCTGAGAGCGCAGGAAGGCGCCGAGCGCCGCCATCTGCGCATTCCAGGGGTCCCCGCTCAGCGCCTCGTGCCCCCTTGCGCCCGCTTCACTCGCCGCACGGCGCGTAGTCTTCCTCACCGCCTTGGCCGGCCCAAGCAGGCGGCACCCGAGCGTCCTTGGCTCGGCGGCGATCCTCCACGCGATGAGGGTGATCACCTGGAACGTGGCCAGGCGCTCGTCGAGGCTGGTCGAGCAGGCCGCCGTCCTGGCGAGCCGCGAGCCCGACGTCGTGGCGCTTCAGGAGGTCACCGGCGCGACGCTCACGCTCTGGCGGTTGGCGCTCGAGCGGATCGGGCTGCCGCACGTGCGGGCGTCGCTGGACGCCGCGAAGCCGCCCCGGCGGGGCCGCGCCGGCGTGCTGCTCGCCTCCCGGACCCCGCTCCGGGACGCGTCGACGACGCTGGCCGTCCCGCGGGGCGAGACGCGTTGGCGGCGCTGGCCGCGACCGCGATCGGCCCGGTCGAGGTCCACTGCCTCCACGTTCCGAACGCGGCCAACGGCTGGGTGAAGGCCCATACGCTGGAGGCCATCCGGGTGGGGCTCGAGGCGGCGCCGCCGCTGGCGCGCGTCGTCTGCGGTGATCTCAACACCCCCCGCCGCGAGCTCGAGAGCGGCGAGGTGCTGTCGTTCGCCAGGGACTCGCGCGGGCGCCTGCGACCGGAGCGCGGACAGCGCTGGGACGCGGCCGAGCTCGGCGTCGTGCCCGGGCTACGCGACCTCGGCTACCGGGACGCCTACCGGGCGCTGCACGGCTACCGATCGCGCGAGCCGAGCTGGACCTGGCAGCGCATCGCCGGCCATCGCGGCGGCTGGCGGCTCGACCACCTGTTCACCTCGCCCGAGCTGGAGCCGGCGGCCTCCGTCTACCACCACTCCTGGCGCGACCAGGGGTTGAGCGACCACTCGGCGCTCGAGGCCGACGTAGTCCGCCACGACGAACAGCCCCCGCTCGTATGAGCGTCCACGCGCCCAGTCGACCCTCTGTGATCGCACTCACAGACGGCGCGGCCGTCTTCGTGCAGGGTGAGGGGAACCGTCTTTCGATTGGCCCAGCCGAACCGCGGCTCTCCTCGAGCGCCGCGGACGGGGGAACCACCCGCCGCATCGCGCGGCTGGGGCGAACCGGTCGGTGATCCGACCGCAGGGAGGCTCTCCGCCTCCCGAGCCCGTCAGCTAACCCCGTAGGCCGGCGCCGTGGAGGGAGCCAAGGAGTGCATCCGCGCCTTCGCGCGGGCGGTCGCCGGCTTGCGATGCCGGTCGCCGCCGCGTGCCTCACTTCCAGCGTGGCCGTCGCAGTCGCGGTGGCCGCCCCAACCGACAGCCCGAGCGCCCGCCCCGCGGGCGTGACGATCGCCTCGACGGGCGGGGAGCAGGGACTCCGCTTCGGCGGCCGCCTGCGGCTCGACGGCCGCGTAGCCGGCGCCGGCGCCGGGGTTGCCGTCCAGCTCGAGCACGCCCCCGGGGGCGATCCCTGGCGCGCCGTGCAGACCACGAGCACGGGGGCCGACGGCGGCTACCGGTTCGAGCTCCGCGCGTTCCGCTCGGGCGCCTACCGCGCAAGCACCGTCGGCGGCGGCATTGCGGCGCCCCGCCTCATCACGGGGGCCGGCGCGCTCAGCGGCCGGGCCACGCGCCACCTGCGCGTCGGCGCGCGCGTGTCGGTGCGCGGCGCCGTGCGCCCCAGCGTCCCCGGCCGAGTCGTGCGACTGCAGCGGCTCGCGCACGGCGGCTGGCGCACGGTCGCGCTCGCCCGCACGAACGGCGCCGGCCGCTTCCGGGCGGCCTGGCGGCCGCCGGCGACGGGCGTGTACCGGCTCCGGCTGCGCTTCGTGGGGGACGCCCTGAACGGCGCGGCGACGGACGCCCTGAACGGCGGCGTGCACGTCTACCGGGCGGCGCACGCCTCCTGGTACGGGCCGGGCTTCTACGGCAGCCGCACCGCCTGCGGGCAGACGATGTCGGCCTGGATCGTCGGCGTCGCACACAAGAGCCTGCCGTGCGGCACGCGGGTCGTGTTCCGCTACCGCGGCCGCTCGGTCGCCGCCCGCGTGATCGACCGCGGGCCTTTCGTCGCCGGCCGCGAGTTCGACCTCACCGCGGCGACGAAGGGCCGGCTCGGCTTCGGCGGCGTCGGCGTCGTCTGGTCGACGCGCTAGAGCCACGGCTCAGACCGACAGCTCGAGCGACGCCGAGCGGAGACGGCACCAGGCGCGTCTGAGGCCGCCGCATCGCTCTAGGATCGGCAGCCGTCGTGGGGGCGCCGGCTCGCAGCTACTCGCGCTACGTCGCGCTCGGTGACAGCTCGACAGAGGGGCTCGACGACCCGTATCCGGGCGGCGGCTACCGCGGCTGGGCCGACCGGCTGGCGGAGCGTCTCGCCGAGCTCGAGCCCGGCCTGCTGTACGCGAACCTCGGCGTGCGCGGCCGGCTCGCCGGCCAGGTGCGAGAGACGCAGCTGGGGCCGGCGCTGGCCCTGCAGCCCGACCTGGCCAGCGTCGTCGCCGGCATGAACGACCTGCTGCGCCCGCGCTGCGACGTCGCGGCGGTGGCCGGTCAGCTCGACGCGATGCTGGCGGCGCTCGTCGCGGCGGGCGCGACCGTGCTCACCTGCACGCTGCCGGACCCGGTGCCGGTGATGCCGATCACCAGGCCGCTGCGGCCGCGGCTGCTCGGGCTCAACGCGGCGCTGCGGCAGGCAGCCGCGCGCCACGGCGCCGTGCTGGTCGACTTCGGCGCCGACCGAGCGGCCTCGGACCCGCGGCTCTGCGGCGTCGACCGGCTGCACGCCAACGCGGCCGGCCACGCCCGCATCGCCGCCCGGTTCGCCGCCGCGCTCGACCTGCCCGAGCGAGACGAGCCGCCCCCGGCAGCGGTCCTGCCGGACGCTCGGCAGCGCCCGCACGCCGTCGTGGCCGCCGAGCTGGCCTGGTCGGGGCGCTATCTCGCACCGTGGGTCGTGCGCCGGCTGCGGGGCCGCTCCTCGGGCGACGGTCGGCTCGCGAAGCGCCCCCAGCTGCAGCCCATCGCCCGGGCGACCGACCCCGCGTAGCGGCGATGGGTTCGCGCGCTCAACGCGCGCTGCTTACGCCCCCGTCGCGCGCGCGGTGACCGAGCGCCCATAGCCAGGTGAGGTCGCGCGTCTCGACGCGCGCTACGCCGGCGCGGCCGGGCCCCGCGCGACCACCCAACCCGACAGCCCGCGCAGCGCGCCTTTGCGAGCGAGCGCCCTGAAGCGACCGCCGCGGCCGAGCGCGACGGTGAGCTTGGCGCGTCCGCGACGGTCCGTGCGCGCATTGGCGCCGCCGAAGCTGACGCGGGCGTTCTCCACGGGCCGACGCCGGTGCGTCACGCGCACGGTGGCGACGAGCCGGGGCCCGCGCTCCCGTGCCGACGCCGATACCCGCAGCCGGGCACGGCCGCCTGCGGGCGCGAGATGCAGCAGCGCGCTCCCCGGACCGTAGGTGGCTGGGCCGCGCGGGTCGAACGGCGCGATCAGCCACTGCAGATCGCCGCCGAGCATCTGCATCGCGTGCAGGCCCTCCGACTCGCCGCGGATCCGCAGCTCCAGCTCGAGCCTGCGCCGCCCCGTGACGAGGTCCACCGCCCAGACCTGGTAGCGCGGCCCCTGTTGGCCGGCCAACAGCAGGCGCCCGCGCCAGAAGGCGGCCCCGGTCACGCCGCTCGGCGGCACCGCGCCGCTCAGTCGCCGCGCTGCGCTGATCGATCGTGCCGGCGCGGCATTGGTCGGCGACACGTCGACCGCACGATAGGCGAGCAGGTCGCGACCGCTGCTGGTCCACAGCAGCGCGCCGTCGGGCGCCGGCTCGATCCACATCGCCTTGGCGATCTCGGCAGTGCTGAGGCGAACGTGGTAGCGCCAGGCGAGCGTGCCCGGGTCGGCGACTCCGATCGCGCCCGTGCCGCAGGTGTTCCCTCGCCCGAACACGTAGCACTCGAGCGGCAGCAGCAGCCGACCGCCCTCGGCGCGGTCGTAGGCGATGTCGCCGATGTGGTTGTAGCCCTCCGCCAGCTTGACGTCGGGCGGGATGGCCGCTGCCACGCCGTGCGTCTGGAGCAGCTCCGGGGTCGTCCGCCACAGGCCCTCGACAACGCCGGCGAAGACCACGCCGCCGCGCCCGTCGGAGCTCAGCCCCTGCCAGTAGCTGATCGGCAACGAGCTGGCGCCCGTGAACAGCCAGCGCCCTGGGTCGCGCGCGTGCGTCGCCGGAGCGACGGCGAGCAGCGCGATGAGCGCGAGCGGCACGACGAGGGTTCGAAGGCGCGTCAGGCGCCCAGCGTATCCGGCACGTCGAGCTCCCCGCGCACCGCCGTGCCACGAGTCCGCGTGTCGCGGCGGGCGCGAGCGAGCTTCAATGCGGAGGCGTGGCCGAGCTTCTCGTGGCCGCAACCGCGCGGCTGCGCGCTCGCTACCGGCCGGAGGGAGAGGTGTTCGAGGCTCGCTGCTGCACTTCGCCGCGCGGCAGGACGTAGTGATCTGGAGGCTCGCGCCGCTCGCCCTGCGCGACGCGAGCGGCGCCGCGCGGGCGTTGGGATCCATGCGGTGGGTAGACGGAAGCCGTGCTCACGCTGGCCTTCGTCTTCTTCCTGCTCCTCTTCCTGTTCTCCATCGCGACCGCGGTCGCGCGCGCATCGCGGCGACGGCGCCAGTTGCGCGAGCTGGCGCTGCGCCAGGAGCAGCAGGAGCACGGGCTGGGTTCGTCGCCGTTCGCCGGCATGCCGTTCGGCTCAATGCTCGAGCAGATGATGCGCGGCGGTGGCGGGTGGACGCGCTCGCTCGAGTACGACCCGCGCACCGGCGAATGGGTGGACGTGACCGATGCCGTGCCCGAGTCCAACCTCGAGCCAGAGACGGCGACCCAGGACGAGGAGCCGGAGCCTCCCTCACAGCCGCCGGCCGGTCCTGCGCGCGCCCCGCGCCGCCGCCCGCGTCCCCGCGCCGCGGCACCCGCGAACCCGCTCGCTTCGCTGCTCGGCGGCGGGACCGGGGGCGGGATGGGCGGCCAGGGCGGCAACTTCGAGGTGCAGCCGCCCGACGAGCTGACCAACTTCGCCGACGTCGGCGGCATGGACGCGATCAAGCAGGAGGTGCGCGACACGGTCGGGTGCATGCTCCAGCACCCCGACGATGCCGACCGCTACGGGATCGAGTGGAACGGGCTGCTGCTGCACGGGCCGCCGGGCGTGGGCAAGACGTTCTTCGCGGAGGCGATCGCCGGCGAGTACAGGCTGAACTTCATCCACGTCTCCACCGGTGACCTCGTGAGCTCGCTGCAGGGAGGCTCGGCGCAGAACATCGACAAGGCGTTCGAGACGGCGATCCAGAACCTGCCGTGCCTCTTGTTCTTCGACGAGTTCGACTCGGTGGCGCAGCGCCGCGGCGACACCCCAGACCAGGAGTCGCGGCGGACGGTCAACCAGCTGCTGACCGCGCTGGAGGCGCACCGCGACGAGCGCGAGCTGCTGGTCGTGGCGGCCTCGAACGAGCTCGAGCACCTCGACCCCGCGGTGATCCGGCCGGGCCGCTTCGACCGCCACATCCGCGTCGACCTCCCCGACGCTCCCGCCCGTCGAGCGATCTTCGAGGCCGAGCTCGACGAGCGACCCGTCAGGCCGAGCATCGACCTCGACGAGCTGGTGCGCCGCACGGAGGGGATGACGCCGGCGACCATCTCAAAGATCGTCGACTCCGCCGCCGTGGATGCGTTCAAGCAGGCGGCCTCGTCCGGCAGGCAGGTCCTGGTCGACACGGACCAGCTGCTGGCGGCCGTCGAGTCGCTCGGCGGCCAGGACCGCCCCATGGTCGAGCACTGGACGTGGGACGCGCTCGTCCTGCCCGAGTCCACCAAGGCGCAGCTCAAGCAGCTGCAGGCGGTGATCGAGGATCCCGAGTCCGCCCGCCGCTTCGGGGTCGACCCGCCCACCGGCCTGCTGCTCGCGGGCCCGCCCGGCACCGGCAAGACCACGGTGGCCAAGGTCCTCGCGGCGCAGGCGCGCTGCTCGTTCTACCCCGTCTCGGGCGCCGACGTGATGAGCAAGTGGGTCGGCGAGTCCGAGGGCAACATCCGGCGTTTGTTCGAGCGCGCGCGAGAGAACCGCCCCTCGATCGTGTTCATCGACGAGATCGACGCGGTCGCCGGCCGCCGCGGCGCGGTGGAGGTTCACGACACGCAGGTCAACCAGCTGCTGGCCGAGATCGACGGCGTCGCCGGCCAGCGCGGCGTGTTCGTGATCGGCGCCAGCAACCGCCCGGACCAGATCGACCCCGCGATGCTGCGCGGCGGGCGCCTCTCGCGCACGATCGTTCTCGGCCTCCCCGACGAGCTGGGCCGGCTCGCGATCCTGCGCCTGCACACCGCGCGGATGCCGACCGTCGGCGTCCGGACCGAGGAGCTCGCCCGCGAGACCGACGGGATGTCGCCGGCCGACATCAAGGCGATCTGCCAGGAGGCCGGGCTCGCCGCCATGGCGCGCGGCGCGAGCTCCGTCACCCACGACGACTTCGACGAGGCGCTCGCGCGCCTGCGCGGCAGCGCGACCGCGCGCGAGAGCTACGTCTAGCTCGCGCGCCACGGCCTGATCGAAGCACCAATCCCCGCGGCCGGCGCGTGCGCGGCGGTACGCTGGCGACGGTGGTTCACCTGCGGATCGTCGCGCCCGAGGACTGCGCGCGTCAGGCGGTCGAGCTGCTCTGCGCGGCCGAGTCGGTGCTCAACGTCGTGCACCTGCACGGCGTGGCGCGCAAGCCGGCCGGCGACGTCATTCTCTGCGACGTCGCACGCGAGGACGTGAGCGTCATCGTGAGCGACCTGAAGGAGCTCGAAGTCCCGCGCCACGGCTCGATCGCGATCGAGCACATCGACTCGGAGATCGGGGACGCGATCGCCGCGGCCGAGCGGGCCGCGCCCGGGCTGCCCTCCGACGCGGTGATCTGGGAGGAGGTCGAGGACCGCACGCAGGAGAACACCGAGCTGTCGTTCTCCTTCGTCCTCTTCATGATCGCCGCGATGCAGATCGCGGCCATCGGCATCGTGCTGGACCAGCCGATCCTGATCGTCGGCGCGATGGTCGTCGGGCCGGAGTTCGGGCCCCTCGCGGGGCTCTCGGTGGCGATCGTGGAGCTGAGGCCGGCGCTCGTCCGGCGCTCCTTGCTCGCCCTCGCGGTCGGCTTCCCGGCCGGCGCCGCGGCGACGCTCGTCACGAACGTGCTCCTCAAGGAGCTCGACCTGATACCGGATCGCTACGACCCATCCGCGCACCCGTTCACGAGCTTCATCGCCCACCCGGACTTCCTGAGCTTCTTCGTGGCCTTTATCGCCGGCTCCGCCGGAATCCTGTCGCTGACGAACGCCAAGTCCGGCGCGCTGATCGGCGTGCTGATCTCGGTCACGACGATCCCGGCCGCAGCCAACGTCGCGGTCGGCGCGGCGTACGGCGACTGGGGCACAGCCGGCGGCGCGGCGGCGCAGCTCGGCATCAACCTCGGCGCGCTCGTCGCCGCGGGCGTCGCCACGACCTTCGTGCAGCGGCGCTACTACATAGCGCGGCGCCGCCGGCACCTGCGCGATCCGGTCCGAAGGAGCGCGGGCCTGCCCGTCGGACGAAGCGCGCGCTCGCCCGTTCCGGCGCGACGGCGCTGAGCCTTCGAGCGGGCTTCCGGGACGGCGTCGCCCCCGCGCCGCGTTCTCGAAGCTCGACGCCGCCCAACGTGAGGCCGGCGGCCAGCGTTCGGGCATGATTGACTGAAGCTCGATGCCAGGAGCGAGTGGCAACAGCCCGCCGGGCAAAGGGGGTGCCGGGCGGGCGCTGGCCGTGCCGGAGGTCGCCCCGCTCTGCGAGCAGGTGCTGCACGGGCATCACGTCTTCTATCGCTCTGCCGGCGAGGGCCCGGTGGTCGTGTTGGTCCACGGCATCACCTCGACGTCCGCCACCTGGGAGAACGTGATCCCGTATCTCGCCGAGCACTTCACGGTGATCGCGCCCGACCTGCTGGGCCACGGCGAGTCCGCCAAGCCGCGCGGCGACTACTCGCTCGGCGCCTACGCGAGCGGCATCCGCGACCTGCTGATCGCGCTCGGCCACGCGCGCGCCACCTTCGTCGGCCACTCGCTCGGCGGCGGCGTCGCGATGCAGCTCTCCTACCAGTTCCCCGAGCGCTGCGAGCGGCTGGTGCTGGTCGACAGCGGCGGCCTCGGTGACGAGGTC
>JBLNDU010000121.1:0-3421 GCA_050261935.1 Nocardioidaceae bacterium
CGCGCCGGTCGTGAGGGGTGCGCGCGGAGCGTGTCACCCCGAGCGGCGGACGCCTTCAGCGGCCGCGCCGGTCGGGAGGGGTGCGCGCGGAGCGTGTCACCCCGAGCGGCGGACGCCTTCAGCGGCCGCGCCGGTCGTGAGGGGTGTGCGACGCGCCACCCCGAGCGGCGGACGCCGTCGGGCGGCCGCGCTCAGGCCGTCGCCACGCGCTCGAGCACGTCGGCGTCGACGTCGAAGTTGGCGTGCACCGCCTGGACGTCGTCGTGCTCCTCGAGCTCCTCGACCAGCCGCATGAGCCGCCCGACCTGCGCCTCGTCGACGGGCGTCCGGGTGGTGGGCCGCATCGCGAGCTCGGCCGACTCGAGCTCGACGTCGGCGGCCTCGAGGGCGTCACGAACCGCAGCGAGGTCGCCCGGGGCGGTGACGATCTCCCAGACGTCGCCGTCGAGGTTCATGTCCTCGGCGCCCGCGTCGATCGCCGCGATCAGGTCGTCCTCCGCGTAGCGGCCGCCGTCGACCACGAGCTCGCCCTTCTGCTCGAAGGTCCAGGCCACCGAGCCCGGCTCGCCGAGGCTGCCGCCCCCCTTTGAGAACAGGTGGCGCACCTCAGCCCCGGTGCGGTTGCGGTTGTCGGTGAGCGCCTCGACCAGGATCGCCACGCCGCCGGGGCCGTAGCCCTCGTAGACGACGCGCTCGTACGCCTCGCCGTCGGCGTCGGCGCCCGCGCCCTTCGCGATCGCGCGCTCGATGTTGTCCTTCGGCATCCGGGCGTCCTTCGCCTTCTGGACCGCCAGCGCGAGCGCCGGGTTGCCGTCCACGTTCGGGCCGCCCTCGCGCGCGGCGACCGTGAGCGCGCGCGTGAGCTTCGTGAAGAGCTGGCCGCGCTTGGCGTCGACCGCCTTCTTCTTGTGCTTGATCTGGGCCCACTTGGAGTGGCCGGCCATCGCGTTCCAGTCTACGAGCGGTGCTGGCGCGGACGTCGCACGGGGCGCCCGTCGCGCCTCTTCCGGCACGCTGCGCGCCAGAAGGTCCCCATGGTCAGTAGCGTGGCGATCGTGAGCCCTTCGACCCCGACGGCGCTGCTCGCGGCGACGCTTGCCGCAGCCGGCGCCGCGCCGGCGCGCGCGCAGGCCGCGCCGCCCCCGGCGCCAGCGGTCGACGAGCCGGCGTCTCCACCACTCCTCCTGTCGGGCCCGCGGGCAGTTGCGACCGGCGCGCGAATCGCGCTCACCGGCAGGGGCGCGGCGCCCGGTCAGAGGGTTCGGATCGAGCGGCTCCTTCGCTCGCGCTGGGAACGCGTCGCGTCCGGGGTCGCCGACGCGCGGGGGCGCTTCAGGGCGAGCTACCGCCCCCGGCGCCTCGGGCGCCGCTACCTGTTGCGCGCGGTCGCCCCCGACGGCCACCTGTCGAGCACGCTGCCCGTGCGCTCTCGCGATGTGACGCTGCTCGCGGTGGGCGACATCAACCTCGGCGACGGGCCCTTGCAGGTGATGGCGCGGCATGGCTTCCGCTATCCCTGGACCAGCGTCGCCCCCGTGCTGCGCCGCGGGGACATCGCCTTCGGCAACCTCGAGTGCGCCGTCTCGCGGCGCGGCCGGCCGGTTCCCAAGCAGTTCAACTTCCGCGGGCCGCCGGGCGCCCTGCGGGCGATGGCGCGTTACGCCGGCTTCGACGTGCTGAACCTGGCCAACAACCACGCCGGCGACTTCGGCCAGGCGGCGCTGCTCGACACCGTGCGCCACGTGAGGCGCTACGGGATGACGGCCGTCGGCGCGGGCCCGAGTATCGCCTCGGCAAGCTACCCGCGCGTGGTGGAGCGGCTCGGGCTGCGGGTCGCGTTCGTCGGCTTCTCCGACATCCTGCCCGTCTCGTTCTTCGCGGGTCCCCGTCGGCCCGGGACGCAGGCGGCCTCGGCGGGCGCCATCGCGAGGGGAGTGCGGCAGGCGCGCCGGCGGGCCGACGTCGTGATCGCCACCTTCCTACTGGGGCGTCGAGCGCGCAGAGCGGGAGAACGGCCGCCAGCGCGCCCTCGCCCGGGTCGCCCTGCGCGCCGGCGCGACCGCCGTGATCGGCGCCCATCCTCACGTGCTCCAGCCGATCCGCCGCCGCGGCCGGCGCCTGATCGCCTACAGCCTCGGCAACTTCGTCTTCGGCGCGTCCTCCTCGGCCACGACGCGGACGGGCATCCTCAGGCTGAGCCTGTCCACGCGGGGGATCGAGGCAAACCGCCTGATCCCGGCGCGGATCGTGAACGCGCAGCCGCGGCTGAGGTAACCGCGCCGCGCGCCGCCCCGCGACCGGTGATCAGCCGATCAGGAAGCGCCCGTCGCGCTGGACCTCGACGCCGTCGACCGTGATCGAGCCGCCGCGGCGCAGGTCGCAGACCATGTCCCAGTGCACGGCCGAGCTGTTGACGCCGCCCGTCTCCGGATAGCTCATGCCGACCGCCATGTGCACCGTGCCGCCGATCTTCTCGTCGAGCAGGATCTCCTTGGTGCCCGTGGAGATGCCGAAGTTCGTGCCGATGCCGAGCTCGCCGAGCCGGCGGGCGCCCTCGTCGCTGTCGAGCATCTCGATCAGGAACTCCTCGCCGTGCTCGGCGGAGGCGTCCACCACCCTTCCCCCCTCGAAGCGGAACCGCACGCCCGACACCTCGCGGCCGCCGTAGGTGGCGGGGAAGGAGAACGCCACCTCGCCGTCGACCGAGTCCTCGAGCGGCCCCGTGAACAGCTCGCCGTCGGGCATGTTGTGCTCGCCCACGCAGGCGATCCACGTGCGGCCCGAGACGGCCAGCGTGACGTCGGTGCCGGGCGCGCGGACCCGAACCTCCTCGCGGCCCTGCATCCAGTCGGTGATCCGCCTGACCTCGTCGGAGTGGCGCCGCCAGGCGGTGACGGGGTCGTGGTCGGTGGCCAGGCAGGCGGCGTAGTAGAAGTCCTCGTAGGCGGACAGCGACATGCCCGCCTCGGCCGCGAAGGCGTGGGTGGGGAAGAGCGTGAGCGACCAGCGGTAGTCGCCCGCGGCGGCGCGGCGCATCGAGGTCTCCATGAGCGGCTTGCGCGCGCGCTGGGCGCGCGCCTGCTTCTTCGGGTCGGCCTGCGAGAGCTCGCGCGGGTTGACGTCCGCCATCACCGCGATGCGGACGTCCGCCTCCTCGACCGACCACTTCGCGGTCGGCGGGACCCAGTCGAGCTGCTCGTCGCTCGCCAGCTCATAGAAGGCGGGCCCGGCCTCCTGCGTGGTGAGCTGGATCACGGGCAGCCCGCCGGCGCGCAGCACCTCCTCGTAGACCGCCTGCACGAGCGGCTCAGCCGCCGTCGAGGACTGGATCACGCAGACGTCGCCCTTCCGCACGCGCGTCGAATAGATGACGAGGATGCGCGCGAGCGCCACGGCGCGCTGGTCCCTCACCGCGGCCCTC
>JBLNDU010000122.1:0-3494 GCA_050261935.1 Nocardioidaceae bacterium
GCCTGGTTCGACGGCGTGCGGCGGGCCCGCATCTTCTGCATCCCCATCATCATCTCGACGACGTTCATCGTCTCGAGGACGGACAGCAGCTTGGCCGGCGTGAGCCCGCGCGTGACGTCGAGCACCTCGCCGCGGGAGACCCTCGCGTCGACGATCATGTGGGCGATCTCGGCGCTCGAGATCGCCATCGCACGCTCGGCCGCCGAGGCGTCGATCGCGTGGTCGGCGATGAACTGGTCGAGGAAGTCGAAGTCGGCGCGCTCCTTGCCGTCCATCTCGACGATCGTCCCGTCCTCGACCCGGACGCTCGGCTTCGGGTCGTGCGGGCTCTCCATCGCGATCATCCCGACCTCGGGCCACTCCTCGACGAAGCCGTCGAGGTTGACAGGGCGCGCCTCGAGGACCTCCGTCCTCCGCGACCGCTTCGCCGTCCTCGTGTCGTCAACCGTTGCCATGTCAGCTCCGCTCCTCCGCTCCAGGGGCGCCCCCGAGGGGATGCCCGCCCAGCGCCTTCGTCTGCACCGCCCTCACCTGGCCAGGCAGTTGCGCCGCTCGTAGACGTCCGCCGCCTCGCGCACGAGCGCCGAGCTCGACGGCGCGTCGTAGCCCTCGAGCTCGTCGGCGATCTCGAGCAGCTGCCCCTTCGTCGAGGCGCCCGGACGCAGCGCGTTGTAGATCTCGAGGATCCGCTCGTCGGGAACGGCGGTGAGCTCGCTGGCGCGACGCATGTTCTCGGCGAGCTGGGGCCGCTTGACCGCGTCGGCGATCTCGGCCTGCAGGCGCAGCGTCGCCGGCGTGATCCGCAGGTCCTCGGCGCTGACCTCCCCGCTCAGGACGGCGTCGAGGGTCAGGTCCTCCAGGCGCTTGCCGGTGGGCGTCCGGAGCAGCTCGGGGCGGCGGCTCGCCAGCGGAAAGTCACGGCCGGGATCCAGCCCGGCGGCTGCGTCCTGCGTCATCGACCTCTCCTCCTCCGTCGTGTGTGCTCCGGCTGCCCGCGACGCTCGCCGACCCGCGTCCGTCCGTGCTCGTCGCTCGCTCGTGCCCGACGCAGGCCGTCACGGGGAGGCGCGGGTAGCGCGCCAGGCGGCTGTCCCAGGCGGCGCGCGTGCAGCGCACGTAGGCGGGCCCCCGAGTGGTCGTCGTCAGGTCGACGAAGCGACACGTCCGGCACATCCCAGGCGCCTCGCGCACGCGACTCCAAGCGTCGTCCTCAGGCACGGTGATGGATGTACCCAAGCCGAGCCTGCGGCAAGCAGACGAGGTCGCGCTCGCCGGGTGGCGTGGTCACCTCGCCTCGCCGCCCACCGCGCGGTCGGAATGCCGTGCGGTCACGACCGTCACCGGCACCCCCAGCGCCCTCACGCGGCTCGGAAGCTCCCAGCGCAGCCAGCGCGACAGGCGCTCCGGCAGGGTCGAGATCACGACCTCGTCGGGACGCTCCGCCTCCACGAACTCGCGCACCGCGTTGAAGGGGTCCACGTCGCCGACCACGCCCGCCACCGGGCTCCCCGTGGCGTCCCTGATCGCGGGCACGGCGAGCTCGACCGTTCGACTCGCCTGCGCACCCTCGGGGTCGGCGTCGGCGGAGAAGCGCGGCACGAGCAGCGTGAAGCTGCAGGGCCCCTGCGCGGCACGCTCGCGCAGCCGGTCGAGCAGCGCCGGGGTGGCGGCGGTGCGGTTGGCGACGACCAGCACGCGCGTGCCGGCGCTGGGTCCATCCTCGGCGTCCGCCATCGCTACCTCCGCGTCGGTGCGCCGCTCATGGAAGGCCCGGGCGTCGATTCTGGGCCACGCGGTCGAGGGCGTCAAGCGCGCCGGGCGCGCGTCCGCGCGGCCAGCTCGAGCAGGACGTCCACGAGCAGGTCGACGTCCTCAGCCCGCGTGCGCCAGTTGACGAGCGCCGGCCGGAAGGCGACCTTGCCGTCGTACACGGTCGTGCCGGCGAACACGCGGCCGTCCTCGAGGAGCGCCGCGCCCAGCTCCCCGTTGAGCTCGTCGAGCTCAGCCTCCTCGGCGTCGGCCGGACGCGAGCGGAAGCAGACGATGTTGAGGCGCGGCCTCGCGAGCAGCTCGAGCTCGCTCTCGCTCTCCACGCGGCCCGCCAGCCGCCGTGCGAGCGCCAGGTGGCGCTCGACCATGCTGCGGTGGCCGGAGCGTCCGTAGGCGCGCAGCGTCGCCCACACCGCGAGCGAGCGGGCACGGCGCGAGTTCTCCGGCGCGAGGAAGCCGAACGAGGGGCGCGGCTCGTCGGTCGCCGGCAGGTACGGCGCCCCGGCCGCGAAGGCGGCGGCGAGGCGGCGCGGCTCTCGGACGAACGCGACGCCGCTGTCGTATGGCACGTTGAGACACTTGTGGCAGTCGGTGATCACCGACTGGGCGCGCTCGACGCCGGCCGCGAGCGGGGCCGCCTCGGGCGCCAGGCGGGCGAACAAGCCGAACGCGCCGTCCACATGCAGCCAGGCGCCGTGCCGCTCGGCGAGGTCGGCGAGCGCCTCGAGCGGATCGAAGCCGCCGGCGTTCACCTCGCCGGCGTTGCCGATCACGATCGAGGGCGCGCCGTCGAGCGCGGCGAGCTCGCGCTCGAGGCGCCCCACGTCGAGCCGTCCGGTGCCGTCCGCCGCGAGGGTGCGCGCGCCCCTGCCGATGCCGAGCAGCCCGAGCGCCTCGACCGCGCTCGGGTGCAGGTGGCCGCTCGAGAGGACGGGCACGGGCGGCGCTCCCGCCAGCCCGTCGCGCTCGACGTCGATCCCGTGGCGCTCGCCCCACCAGTTGCGGGCCGCCGCGAGCCCCGTGAAGTTGGCCATCGTGGCGCCGCTCGTGAGCACGCCGGCGAAGTCGTCCGGCAGCTCGAACAGGTCGCGCAGCCAGCTCACGGCAATCTGCTCGAGCCGCGCCGCGAGCGGCGAGGAGACCCATGCGAAGGCCACCTGGTCCACCGCCGAGGTGAGCCAGTCCGCTGCCAGCGCGGCGGGCGTGCCGCCCCCCATGACGAAGTGGAAGAAGCGCGGTCCCGACGAGCGGAGCGCCGACGAGCGGCACAGCTCCGCGAGCTCGGCCACGGCGTCCGGGGCGCCGCTGCCGTCCGTCGGCAGCGGCGTGGCCGGCGGCGGCAGCGCCGCCTCGGCGCCCGGCGGCTTGACCGGCTCGTCGTCAATCGCCGCCAGGTAGGCCCGCGCCTCCTCTGCGGCCGCCTGGAGGACGCCGTCCAGCTCGCCGCGCAGGTCGCCCGGATCGGCCACGGCGGGCATGCTAGGAGACGAGGTGGCTCCGCCCGACGTGGCGGAGCGCAAGCCACCGGCGCCGGTCTGGATCGGCACGCGGCCTACCTGCAGCGCCCCGAGCAGGATTCGAACCTGCGGCCTACTCCTTAGGAGGGAGTCGCTCTATCCGGCTGAGCTATCGGGGCCGTCCGGCAGAGGGTAGAGCGGCTGGCGCCGCGGAGTCGCGGCGCCGGCGCCCGTTCGACGGTCACCGGCTCTAGCCGCCACACGCCG
>JBLNDU010000123.1:0-3955 GCA_050261935.1 Nocardioidaceae bacterium
GCGAGGTAGTACGAGATC
Organism: Nocardioidaceae bacterium; assembly: GCA_050261935.1. GTDB lineage: Bacteria > Actinomycetota > Thermoleophilia > Solirubrobacterales > Thermoleophilaceae > JBLNDU01. The sequence goes on from JBLNDU010000123.1 coordinate 19, forward strand.
TCGGCGGCGAACCCGCGCGCCGCGGCCTCCTCGCGGACGTCCACGCCCGTGCGGCGACGGAGCTCCTCGCGCAGCCGAGGCACCGGCGGCTCGAGCCGGACGAGCGTGCCGAGCATGTCGAGCAGCACCGCCCTCATGCGACGAAGTGCCAGGTGGCGAACTGGGCCGCGAACAGGCCGAGCCCGGCCGCGAAGGCGCCCGCCGTCGACGCGGTCCAGTCGCGCTCCTCGCACACGAGCGCGAGCCACATGAAGATCGGGAAGAGCACCGCGAGGAAGCGTGGCAGCGACATCAGGGGCTGCGGGGCGACCGGGAAGGAGAGCGGCAGCGCGAGCGCCGTTACGCACCAGGCGCCGTACGCCGGGGGCAGTCGCCGAACGACGCCCACGCATGCCACGAGCGCGAACACGAGGAAGCCGAACAGCATCAGGTTGATGCCGGCCACGCGGAACGGGTCGCCGCCGGCCTGCTCGAAGTAGACGGGCTCGCGGGCGCCGGACAGGAGCTGCCTCGCCCCGTCGACGGCGGCCACGACCCCGTCCCAGGCGCCGCCGAGCGGTCCGGCGAAGTGCCGGTACCAGAAGCCCTGCACGTCGAGAAAGGCGAGCCCGTCGCCGTGCGCCAGCTCGAGGTGAAGCGCGAAGGCCGCGATCCCGAGCGGCGCGAGCAGCAGCCACGCCGCGTCCGCCTCGAGCCGGTAGCGCGGGCGAAGCGGCGCGATCAGCGCGCTCGCCCGCCGTGCGGCACCGCGTTTGGCGGCGCCCCCCGGCGGCCGGGCGGGCGCGGGCGCGCCGTCGGCACGCGGCCCGTACAGGTAGAGCACGAGCAGCGGCAGCGCTAGCAGGACGCCCGCGCTGCGCGTGCCCGACGCGCCCGCCGCCGCCAGCCCGGCCCAGCTCCAGCGCCCGCTGCGCGCCGCGTAGAAGGCGCCGACCGACAGCAGCAGGAAGACGCTCTCCGAATACGGCGCGCCGAACCAGAGCGAGCCCGGGAAGAGCGCCAGCAGCAGGAGCGTGGGGCGCGCGAGGCGCCTGCCGAGCTCGAGCGACACGAGCCGGTGGAGCAGCACGAGCGCGGCCAGGAAGGCCGCCAGCGATACGAGAAAGGCGGCCACGAGCGCGGCGCCGCGCGAGCCGCCGCCGAGCGCCGCGACCCCGCGCACGAGCAGCGGATAGAGCGGGAAGAAGGCCGCGCGCCCCCCCTCGCCGTAGCCGGCGTCGGCGATCGACAGGTACCAGACGGCGTCCCAGCGGGCGAGCGGCGACAGCAGCAGGTCGCCGAAGCCGCCCAGCGGATGCGTGAGCGCCGGCGCGTCGAACCGCGCCGCGTTTCGCTCCCCGAGGCCACCCGCGCCGGGAGGGCCGAGCGAGAGCGCCGCGAAAACCGCTACGGCGAGCACCATGGCACGGCTGAGGAGCACGACCGCGAGCGCGCTGCGCACCGCATCCGAGGCGCGCGCGGCCGCGACGGCGCGGCGCGGAAGCGCCAGCACCCGGGAGCTCGCCTGCGCCGCCATGTTGCCGGCCACTATGGCGGCCTCGTTCGTCGATGAGCACCGCAACGAGCTGACGGCGATCGTGACCGTGGTCGGCGCGTTCGTCCTCGCGGAGCTCGTGGACCGGATGATCGCCCAGCGCGGCAGGCAGCTCTCGCGTGCCGTGGGGGCCGCGGAGATCTCGCCGGAGGCCGCGACCCGGCTCCGCCTCGTGCGGCGCCTGATCTTCGCGGTGATCGTCGTGCTCGGGCTTGCGCTCGCCGCGGCGCAGTTCCCCTCCGTCAAGCGCCTCGCGACCGGCGTGCTGGCCTCCTCGGCGGTGCTCGGCCTCGTGGTCGGCTTCGCCGCGCGCCAGACGCTGGCGAACGCGATCGCCGGCATCCTGCTCGCCACGGCGCAGCCGATCCGGATCGGCGACCTCGTGACCGTCGAGGACGAGACCGGCGAGGTGGAGGACATCCGGCTCGCCTACACCTGGATCCGGCTCGACGACGGACGCCGCCTGATCGTGCCGAACGAGCGGCTCGCGCAGAGCTCGCTCGAGAACCACACGGTCGCCGACGCGCGCGTGCAGGTCGAGGTGTCGGTCTGGCTTCCGCCCGGCGCCGACGCCGAGCGCGCCCTCGAGCTCGTGAGCCGGCCGGACGAGGTGGAGGCGGGCGTCGCCGAGGTCGACAAGGAGGGCATCCGGCTCAGCGCGACGACGTGGGTCGACAGCGCGCGCGAGCGGGGCCCGGTCGGGGCCCGGCTGCGGCGCGAGTGGCTTCGCCGGCTCAGGGAGGAGGGGCTATCCTCGACCGCGGCTGCCTAGCGCCCGATCGCGCTCGTCCGCCTCTCGCATCATGACCTCGCGCCAGCGGAAGCTCCACCGCCGGCGGCGGCACGGCGGCCGTCGCAACGGCGGGCTGCTCACGCTCGGCGTGCTGGCCCTGGCCCTGGCGATGGCGGCGCTGTCCGTCGTCGGCTACGTGCTCGCGGTGGCCGGCTCGGCGCCGGACATCGACGAGCTGAAGCCGAACGACAAGGGCGAGACGTCCGTCATCTTCGCGGCCGACGGCTCGCGGCTCGGCTACGTCCAGTCGGACGAGATCCGCACGCAGATCCCGTGGCGGTTCATGACCCGCGACGTGCGCGACGCCACGGTGGCGATCGAGGACGAGCGCTTCTACAAGCACGGGGGCGTGGACTACGGCGCGATCGTGCGCGCGGGCGTGAAGAACCTCGAGTCGGGCGGCACGGTGCAGGGCGGCTCGACGATCACGCAGCAGCTCGTGCGCGCGCTCTACATCAAGGACCCGAAGCGCAACTTCGCCCGCAAGATCCGCGAGGCTAAGCTCGCCTCGGAGCTCGAGAAGCGGCACTCGAAGCGCTGGGTGCTGCACAACTACCTCAACTCCGTCCCCTACGGGACGGTCGGCGGTCGCACGGCGATCGGCGTCGAGGCGGCGGCGGTCACGTTCTTCGCCAAGCGCGCCAGGGACCTCACGCTGTCCGAGGCGGCCACGCTCGCCGGGCTTCCGCAGGCGCCGTCGCTCTACAACCCCTTCCGGAACCCGACGGCCGCCGTCGAGCGGCGCAACGAGGTGCTCGCGAAGATGGCCGAGAACGGCTTCATCACGCCGCGCCAGGCCGCCGAGGCGGCGCGCGAGCCGCTGCACGTCAGGCGCGGGTCGCGCTACACGCGCCGCCGCGAGCCCTACTTCTTCGACTACGTGCAGGACCAGCTGATCGAGCACTACGGCGTCGGCGTCTACCGGCGCGGCGGGCTCAAGGTCCACACGACGGTCGATCCCGACCTGCAGGAGATGGCGCGCAAGGCGATCGCCTCGCAGCTCTACCTGCCGAGCGACCCGAGCTCGGCGATCGTCTCGATCGACCCGGCCAACGGCTACATCAAGGCGATGGCCTCGAGCGGCACCTACAGGAGCAGGCGCTTCAACCTGGCCGCGCAGGGGCACCGCCAGCCGGGCTCCTCGTTCAAGACGTTCGTGCTGGTCACCGCGCTTCGTAAGGGCGTCAACCCGCGCAGCACGACCTACACCTCGCGACCGCTCGACCTCGTCGTGCCGGGCTACGGCCCGTGGGAGGTGAAGACCTACGACAACTCCTACGGCGGCTCGATGGACCTCGTCCGCGCCACGCTCAAGTCCGACAACACCGTCTACGCCCAGCTGATCGTCGATCTCGGCCCGAAGGCGGTGCGCGAGACGGCCAAGCTGATGGGCATCACCACCAAGCTCGACGGGCTGCCCGCCGAGGGACTGGGCGGCCTGCGCCTCGGCGTCACGCCGCTCGAGATGGCGAACGCCTACGCCACGCTAGCCTCCGGGGGGATCCGCAACGAGCCCAAGGCGATCACGCGCGTCGTCTTCCCCAACGGCAAGTCCGACTACATCGGCCGCCCGCAGCGCAAGCGGGTGCTGTCGGACGGCATCGCCTACG
>JBLNDU010000124.1:0-19825 GCA_050261935.1 Nocardioidaceae bacterium
CCCGCGCAGCGCGCCGCGACCGGGGGCCGGCGTGAGGGCCCCGACGCGGGCGCCGACGTCGTGCCGATGCCGCGCCGCGCCGCCTCGCGATGACCAGGGTGGCGGTGCTGAAGGGCGGCCGCTCGCTCGAGCGCCAGGTGTCGCTCCGCTCGGGCGCGCGCGTCCAGGACGCTCTCGAGCGCCTAGGCCACGAGGTCGTCCCGATCGACGCCGGCACCGACCTGATCCGGCGCCTGCGCGACGCGCGCCCCGACGTGGCGTTCGTGGCGATGCACGGTCGCGACGGCGAGGACGGCACGGTGCAGGAGCTGCTCGAGATCCTCGGCGTGCCGTACACCGGCTCGGGCGTGCTCGCCTGCGTGCGCGCGATGGACAAGGTCCTGACGAAGCACCTGCTGCTCGAGGCGGGCATCCCAACCGCCGAGTTCTTCGCCTTCAACGAGACGGCGTTCCGTGAGCTCGGAGCGGGTGACGCGCTGCCCGCGATCGAGGAGCGGCTCGACTTTCCGATCGTCGTCAAGCCCGCTGGCCAGGGCTCGGCACTCGGGATCAAGTTCGCGCGCACGGCGGCCGACGTGCCCGCGGCGCTGATCGCCGCCTTCTCCTACGACTCGAAGGTGCTGCTCGAGCGGTACGTGGAGGGCCGCGACCTCGCCGTGTCGCTGCTGGCGGGCGAGCCGCTGCCGGTCGTCGAGGCCGTGCCGCAGGGCGAGGACTTCTACGACTTCGAGTCGCGCTACGAGATCGGTCGCACGGCGTTCGTCTGCCCCGCCGAGCTGCCGGACGCGGTCACGGCGCGCGCCCACGAGCTGGCGCTGCAGACCGCCGGGCTGCTCGGGCTGCACGGGTTCGGGCGCGTCGACCTGATGCTCGACGGGCGGGGCGAGCTCTACGTGCTCGAGGCGAACCCGATCCCCGGCCTCACCGAGACGAGCCTCCTGCCGCAGGCTGCCGAGGCCGCCGGGATCGGCTTCGACGAGCTGGTCGGGCGCATCCTGGCGCTCGCGCCGCGGAAGCTCGCGGCCTGACGCCGCGCCCCACCGCTAGCTCGAGGTGCCCCCGAAGTCCTCAGGCGAGACGTTGTCGAGGAAGTCCTTGAACTTCTCCACGACCTCCTCCTGGTCCTCGACCTCGTGCTCGAACTCGATCGCCGACTCCGTGATCACGTCCTCGGCGGCGAAGATCGGCGCCCCGGTGCGCACGGCGAGCGCGAGCGCGTCCGAGGGACGCGAGTCGATCTCGACCTCGCGCCCGTTGAGCTGGAGCGTGACGGCGGCGTAGAAGGTGTTCTCGCGCAGCTCAGTGACGGCCACCCGCGTGCAGGACACGTCGAGCTCGGAGAGCATGTCGCTGATCAGGTCATGCGTCATGGGCCGCGGTGTGTTGGCGCCCTGGAGCTTCATGAGGATGGCAGCCGCCTCTGGATGGCCGATCCAGATCGGCAGGAACTTGTTGCCGTCCCGGGTCTTGAGCAGCACGATCGGCTGCTTGCCGACCATGTCGAAGCTAACCCCGTAGATGACCATCTCCTGCATGGCTCCGGACAGTCTAGACCCGGCGGGAGACCGTCGCGGCATGTCCCGGAACGACGAGGGCCCCGTCTTCGGGGCCCCGGGCACTCGCCTGTTGTGGGCGATCCTGGACTCGAACCAGGGACCTCTTCCTTATCAGAGAAGCGCTCTAACCGACTGAGCTAATCGCCCGTGGGGGGCGATTGTAGCGGCGCGTAACCGGCCTCCGGACCCGCGGTTCGGCGCCCCGAGGCGAGGATCCGCTCGGCCAGCTCGACGGCTTCGGACGGCGTGTCGCAGTCGAACTCGACCCGTGCGCCGGCCCCCCGCGGGCGCACCCGCACGTCCCTCGCGAGGGCGGCCGAGAGGGCGTCCGCGGCGGCGTCCAGCGCCTCCTCCAGGTCGGGGTGGACGACCACCGGCGGGCGCTCCCGACGCGGCGCCTCGCCCCGCTCCGCCTCGCGCGCCCGCCGCTCCGTCTCGCGCACGGACCAGCCGCCGTCGCGGGCGTCTCGCGCCAGGGCCCGGCGTCGCGAGTGCTCCTTGCAGAGGAGCAGCGCTCGACCATGCCCCTCGCTCAGCTCGCCGCGCTCGACCAGCTCGAGCGCCTCCTCGGGGAGCTCGAGCAGTCGGATCAGGTTCGAGATCGCCACTCGGCTGCGGCCCACCCGGCGGCCGACCTCCTCCTTCGTCAGGCCGAGGTCCTCGACCAGCATGGCGCACGCGCGCGCCTCGTCGACCGGGTTCAGGTCCTCGCGCGCCATGTTCTCGGCGAGGGCGAGGTCGAGCCGCTCCCAGTCGTCCGCCTCCCGCACGACCGCCGGCACCGTCTCGAGCTCCGCGATGCGCGCGGCCCGCAGGCGCCGCTCGCCGGCCACCAGCTCGTAGGCGCCGCCGGGCAGCGCGCGCACTACGAGCGGCTGCAGGACGCCGCGTTCGGCGATCGAGGCGGCGAGCTCGACGAGCGACGCCTCGTCGAACGAGCGGCGCGGCTGGCGCGGGTTAGGGCGGATCAGCTCGAGCGCGATCTCGCGCAGGCCGTCGTGGCCGCGCGTGGAGCGCGGCAGGATCGCCGCGAGCCCGCGGCCCATGCCGCGCCCTTCGTCAGGCACGTGCCGCCACCTCCTTGGCGAGCTTGAGGTAGGCAGCCGAGCCGGCGCTGTCCGGCGCGTGCTGGGTGATCGGTACGCCGAAGCTCGGCGCCTCGCCGAGCCGAACGTTGCGCGGGATGACGGTCTCGAACACGAGCTCGGGGAAGTGCTCCCGCACCTCGTTCTCGACGTCGCGCGCGAGCCGGGTGCGCCCGTCGTGCATCGTGAGGATCATGCCCGCGACGGTCAGGCGCGGGTTGAGCTCGCGCTGGACGAGCGACAGCGTGTCGAGCAGGCCTGCGAGCCCCTCGAGCGCGAAGTACTCGGTCTGGACGGGGACGATCACCCTGTCGGCCGCGACGAGGGCGTTGACGGTGAGCGGCCCGAGCGAGGGCGGGCAGTCGAGCAGCGTGAAGAGGTAGCGCTCGCGCACATCGCCGAGCGCCTCGCGCAGGCGCATCTCCGAGCCCGCGATGCGCGGCAGCTCGGCGTTCGCGCCGGCGAGCTCGGGCGTGGAGGGCACGGCGTCTAGCCCCTCGAGAGCCGTCTCGTGCGCCGCCGCACCGAGCGACAGCTTGCCGCCGAGGCAGTCGTATGCGTTCGGGCTCGCGTCCTTCGGCAGGCCGAGCGCGACGGTCGCGTTGCACTGCGGGTCGAGGTCGGCGAGCAGGGTGGCGTGGCCCGCCTCGGCCACGCTCGCGGCGAGGTTGACGGCCGTGGTGGTCTTCCCCACCCCGCCCTTCTGGTTTGCGACGGCGTAGACCCAGCCCATTGCGCTGCGACGGTAGAGCGAAACCCGGTCGGAACTCGCCCCCCGCTCCAGGTTCGGGGCCGAACGACGAGCTCCTTCATGCTCGTTCGGGGCGGCCCGATCAGCACCGCGCCGCGAGCCCCCGCCAAGCCGTGCGAGCAACATCGAGCGCCTGCCGCGGCGCGTACCACCCCCGCGGCGACCCGGGCCGGCGCCGGCTACCCGAGCGGGCGCTTGAGCGCCATGCCGGGCCGGCGCGGGAAGCGCTCCGAGGTCGCGCCGACCTTGGTCAGCACGTGGAGGTGGCGGTTGCGCGCCCCCGCGAAGGGCTCGACGCGGAGCGGCGTCTGCGGCTCCAGGCCGAGCTCTCGCGCCGCCAGCGCCCCCGCGCGCTCCTCGTCGGGGTCGCGCGCGCCCTTCCAGGCCACGAGCACGCCCCCCGGCCGCAGCAGCGGTGCGGCGTACTCCGCGAGGACCGGAAGCGAGGCGAGCGCCCGCGCGGTGACGGCGTCGTAGGCGCCACGCCCCTCCCCGGCCGCCCACTCCTCGGCGCGCACCCGAAGGACGCTGGCGTTGGCGAGCCCCGCGGCCGCAGCCAGACGCTCGATCGTCGCGCACTTGCGCCCGCTCGACTCGATCAGGTCGATCCGCGCCCGGGGCAGCGCCACGGCCAGCACGAGGCCCGGGAAGCCGGCGCCCGAGCCGAGGTCCACTATCCGCCCGGCGTCGCGCAACCCCTCGACCGCCAAGCCGGAGAGGCTGTCGGCCACGTGCAGCCGAGCCGCCTCCGCGGGCTCGCGGACGGCCGTCGGCGGGTCGACCTCCGCCGCGAGAGCGTCGAGCAGCCGGAGGAGTACGTCCGCCGTCGCGTCCGGGATCGCGGAGCGCGCCGCCAGGGCGGCCAGCGTTTCCCGTGAAACGCTCAGCCGGCTCCGGCGCGGCGCGTCGGCGTGACCACCAGCCTCCGCTCCGGCTCGTCGCCCTCGCTGTGCGTCGCCACGTCCGTGCGCGCGCTCAGGTACAGGTGCACGACCTTGCGCTCGGCCGGCCGCATCGGCTCGAGCTCCACCGAGCGGCCGAAGCGCAGCGCCTCGGACGCCGCCCGATCCGCCATCCGCTGAAGGGCGCTCGCGCGTCGGTCGCGATAGCCAGCCGCGTCCACCGTCACCTGCCTGCGCTCTGAGCCACCGCGCGAGGCTGCCCGGAAGGCCAGGTGCTGCAGGGCGTCGATCGTCGCTCCGCGCCTGCCGATCAAGAGGCCCAGGTCCTCACCGTTGACCGTCGCGCGGATCTCGTCGTCGGTCTCCTCCACATCCACGGTCGCGCTCAGGTCGAGCGCCTGGACGACTCGCGAGACGACGGCCCGAACACGCTCCGCCGCCTCCTCCGGGACACGCTCCGCCACGCTCCGCCACGCCTCCGCATCGAGCGTCGCGCGCACGCGCGCGGCGCCGCCGTCTGACGGTCGCTCGAGCAGCTCGAAGCCCACGCACTCCGCCGTGACGCCCGGGTAGCGTGGCTCGAGCTGCTTCATCGCAGCCCACTTGGCCTCACCCACGGTCGCGCCGTCGGCCTCGACGATCGCCTCCGACGCGCTCCCGTTGCCCGGCTCCTCCCCCATCGCAGCGATTATCGGCGCCGGCCCGAGCGCTTCTTGCGCTTGCGTGGCGCGGGCGGCGGCTTCGACGCGCCGCCGCGGGTCGGTGCGGCGGCCTCGCCGTCGCCCTCGGGCGCGCCACCCCCATCCGCGCCGACCGCTGCGGCGGCGGTCGCCGGTTTGCCGCGCGCACGCCGTCGCTCCGGGGCAGGTTGGGAGGGCTGCCGTGGCTCCGGCTTCGGATACAGCTTCCGGACCAGCAGCTGCTGGCCGATCGTCCAGACGTTGGTCGTGATCCAGTAGACGATCAGGCCAGCCTGGAAGTTGATGATCACGAACGTGAACACGAACGGGAGCGCGAGCATGATCCGCCGCTGCATCGGGTCCGCGCTGATCGCGGTGACCAGGCTCGAGCCGAGCTGGGTGCCGAGGTAGAGCACCATCAGCACGACCAGCGTGGCGCCGGTGACCTTCTCGGTCAGGTTGGGGATGAACAGGAAGCTCTCGTTGCCCGCGATGTCAGCTTTGAAGGCGGGCGAGCGCAGCAGATAGAAGAGCGACATGAAGAAGGGGACCTGCAGCACGAGCGGCAGGCACGAGCCGAGCGGGTTGACCTTCTCGCGCTGGTAGAAGGCCATCACCTCCTGGTTCATGCGCTGGCGGTCGTCCTTGTAGCGCTCCTGAATCGCCTTGATCTCGGGCTGGAGCTGCTGCAGCCGCTGCATCGCCTTCACGCCCTTGAAGGTGAGCGGCAGGATCGCGAGGCGAACCGTGAAGGTGAGCAGGATGATCGCGAAGCCCCAGGAGCCGTCCCAGTCGCCGAGCACGTCGTGCCAGAACTCGAGCACCGCCTTGTTGACGTCGATGAGCGGCTGTAGGACGTTCGCGATCGGCATGGCTCAGCCCGCTCGGCGGGCGCGGAACAGCTTCTGGTTCTCCACGAAGTCGACGCCGCCGTGGCTCCACGGGTTGCAGCGAAGAAGGCGCCACGCGGCGAGCGCGGCGCCGCGCAGGATCCCAAAGGAGCGCACGGCCTCGACGGCGTACTGGGAGCAGCTCGGATGGTACTTGCAGCGTCGCGGCAGCCCGGGCGACAGAAAGCGTTGGTAGAGGCGGATGGGGGCGACCGCGACCTCCCGGAGCGCCGTCACGAAGCCCCCTCCGGCGTGCACAGGCCCGCCTCGCGAAGCACGTCGCGGAGCGCGGCCGCGACCGCGGGCTCGCCCGCGCGCGCGAGCTCGGCGGCCGGCGGGCGCGCCACGACCACGAAGTCGTGCCCGGGCGCGAGGTCGGCCGCACCCGCCCAGAAGGCCTCGCGCAGCAGGCGCTTGACACGGTTGCGCTCCACCGCGCCGCCGAGCTTGCGGCCCACGGAGACGCCCAGGCGCGGCTCGCCGTCCCGCTCGCCGCGCGGGAACGCGTAGACGACGAGGTGGCGACTCGCGTGCGAGCGCCCCTCGCGGTAGACGCGCTCGAACTCCCCGCTCCGCGAGAGCCGCCGACGCCTGCGGCGCGGAGGCATGGCTACGGCGTGAGCCGCCTGCGGCCCTTGCTCCGTCGCCGCTTCAGCAGGCGACGACCGGCCTTCGTGCGCATCCGGGCGCGGAACCCATGCGTACGGGCGCGCTTGCGCTTCTTGGGCTGATAGGTGCGCTTCATGCGAGGAGAAGGCGACGAGCGCGCCCAAGTATAGGAGCGCCAGCCAGGCGAGCCGCCGGCCTGTCGACGAGCTGTGCACAGCCGCGTCGGGCGTGGCAGCCGGTTTTCGCGCGCTTTGCGGCATCCTCCAAGGGGCCTCCGGGAAGCTCGCCCTGCCCCCTCCGACGCGCATGTACACTCGCCGCCGCCGAGGCCACCCGCGAGCCGCTCGGGACGGTTCCTCCTCCGCCGTGCAACCGCCGACAGAAGACCCGCAGGGGGTCGCGACAGCCCGTGTCCGAACAGCTTGAGCCGATCTGGGACGCCGTCAGGGAAGAGCTCAGGCGCGAAACGGCCGACTTCAAGTTCGAGGCCTGGATCGAGCCGCTCGAACTGGCCGGCGTGGCCGATCGAACGCTCTACGTGCGCGCGCCGGAGCGAATCCGGACCTGGGTCGAAGAGCGCTACGGCAAGCTCCTGCAGGCGGCGGCCAAGCGCAGCTTCCACGAGCAGGCCGTCGTCGAGCTGGTTGGCTCGACCTGGCAGCGCCGCTGTGAATCGGACGACACGGAACCGTCCATCGAGCTCGAGGGCGTTCACCGCGAGGTCCTCAACCCGAAGTACACGTTCGAGCAGTTCGTGATCGGCGAGGCGAACCGCTTCGCGCACGCGGCCGCGCTCGCCGCAGCCGAGCTGCCTGCGCAGGCCTACAACCCGCTCTTCCTCCACGGCCCTCCAGGCCTCGGCAAGACCCACCTCCTGCACGCGATCGGCAACTACGTGCGTCGATACGGAGCCGGCCTCCAGGTCCGCTACGCGACCGTGGAGACGTTCACGAGCGAGTTCGTCGACTCCCTCCGCGAGCGCCGCACCGCGGACTTCAAGCACGCCTTCCGCAGCGCGGACGTGCTGCTCATCGACGACGTGCAGTTCCTCGCCGGCCGCGAGCGCACGCGCGAAGAGTTCTTTCACACCTTCAACGCACTCGTCGAGTCCGGGCGCCAACTCGTGCTGACGTGCGACAAGCATCCCAACGAACTCGCCGACCTGGAGCAGCGTCTGACTGAGCGCTTCGCCTCCGGCCTCGTGGTCGAGCTCGAGCCACCGGCACGCGATGCCAGGCGGGCAATCCTCGAGAAGCGCGCGCGCCTCGACGGCATAGACGTCGACTGCGACGTGCTGGACGAGCTCGCGAGCGCCGTCACGAACAGCGTGCGCGCCCTTGAGGCCGCGCTCATCCGGCTCGTGGCCTACGCCTCCCTGCGAGGAGAGCGGCCCTCTCCGAGCCTGGTCCGCCACCTCCTCGGCCGGCTACCACCGGACGGGGACGGCAGACCCAACATCCCGGACATCCTGACCGCAACGGCGGAGCAGTTCGGCGTCGGTCGCGCCGAGCTCCTCGCACGCTCACGCAGGCCGCGGATCGCGACAGCGCGCCAGGTCGCCATGTACCTGGTCCGCGAGCTCACCGACCACAGCCTGCCCGAGATCGGGCGAGGCGTCGGCAATCGCAACCACACGACGGTCCTCCACGCCATCAACCGCGTCGAGGCCGAGCTCGCCGGCGACGAGGAGCTGCGCGGAACTGTGGACAGCGTCAGGCGCCGGCTCGAGGCGCAGCGGTGACGCCCGCTCGCCCTGACACAATCGACAGCCCCTCCACATCTCCCATCGACAGCCCCAGGCCGCTTTCCAAGCGAAGCGAGCAGCCTCACGTCGACATGAACAGGACCAATAACAACAATCAGGAAGACCTCACTTGAAGCTGACCGTTTCCCGTGAAACGTTGCTTGGGCGACTCGGCATCGCTGTGCGCGGCGTGTCCACTCGCAGCGCGATTCAGAGCCTGGCCGGGGTGTTACTTCGGGTCGAGGAGGGGCGGCTCGAGCTGCAGGCGACGGACATGGAGCTCGGGGTGCGAGCAGAGCTCGACGTGGACTCCGCTCGCGAGGGATCGGCGGTTGTCCCGGGGCGGCTCCTGCTCGACGTGGTCCGGGCGCTGCCGAAGGACGAGCTGTCGCTCGAGTACCGGCCCACGCAGCAGGACGTCGAGGTCACATCGGGGTCCGCTCGCTTCCACCTCCGGACGCTGCCGGCGGAGGACTTCCCCCGGCTGCCTGAGGCGCCGGCCGCGGATGCCCTCAGCGTGCCCGCACAGGCGTTCGTCGAGACCGCGCTCCGCGTCGCGCGCTCCGCGTCGCGCGACGAGACGCGACCGCACCTGACCGGCGTGCTCGTCTCGGCGGCCGAACAGGAGTTGCGGATGGTTGCGACCGACTCCTATCGCCTGAGCGTGAAGCGCACGACGCTCGAGCGGCCACTGGCCGGCTCGCTCGAGGCCAACGTCCCCGCGCGGACGCTGCAGGAGCTTGGACGGGTGGCGCAGACGAGCGGTGCGGAGACGATCGGCGTCGCCGCGCTCGAGAGCCAGGTCGTCTTCACGGTCGCCGACGTCGTCCTCTCCTCGCGCCTCGTCGAGGGCCGCTTTCCCAACTACCAGCAGCTCCTGCCGGAGTCGTATGAGCACGAGCTGCGGTTGGCGCGTGGCGAGCTGCTCGAGGTCGTGCGCCGAATCGGGTTGCTCGCTCAGAAGAATGCGCCGCTGCGGCTTCGCTTCGAGGAGGGGGAGCTGTCCGTGTCGGCTCAGACGCCGGACGTGGGAGAGGCGAGCGAGTCGCTGCCCGTGCCCTTCAACGGAGACCCGCTCGAGATCGGCTTCAATCCCGAGTTCTTCCGTGACGGGCTCGAGAGCGTCGAGTCCGACGAGCTCCAGCTCAAGCTCATCAGCCCGCTTAGGCCTGGTCTGATCCAATCGGACGGCGACGGCGACTTTCTCTATCTCGTGATGCCGATCAGGCTCAACGTGTGAGGGTCCGAACGTGGCGGGGCCAGCCGGTCCGGACCGCCGCGACGCGCTGCGAGCGCTGCGGCTCGAGGCGCGTGACTTCCGCAACCTCCACTCGGTTGCGGTCGCGCTGGCGCCCAGGCTGACCGTCGTCGCCGGGCCGAATGGGGCCGGGAAGACGAACCTGCTCGAGGCGGCCTACTTCGCGTGCACGGCTCGTTCCCCGCGTACCTCGAACGAGCGCGAGCTGGTGCGGCGCGGCCAGACCGTGGTGCGCGTCGCGCTCGAGACGGTCGACGACGACGGCGGGCACCGCATCGAGATCGGCTTCGAGCCGGGGCAGCCGAAGCGCGTGCGGGTCGACGGCCGAGCGGCGGATCTGACCCTCGCCGAGGAGCGACCGCTTGCGAGCGTCTTCATGCCAGAGCGCCTCGAGCTGGTGAAGGGCGCGCCCGCCGCTCGCCGCGGTCACCTCGACCGCCTCGTGGCAGCGCTCTGGCCCGCCCGCGCCGAGACGCGGTCCGCCTACTCACGGGCTCTCTCGCAGCGCAATGCCCTGCTCGCTCGCTCGCGCGGCGCTGGTCCCGGCGCGGACACGCTCGTCGCCTGGGACGTCGAGCTGGCCCGCCACGGCGTGCAGCTGATGAGCGACCGCGCCGAGGCCACGAGTGCCCTCCGGTCGCTGTTCGCCGCGCGGGCGGCGCAGCTCGGATTGCCCGACGCCGCCGAGCTGCGCTACCGCCCGCGCTCGAGCGCGACCGACGCCGCGGGGCTCGCTCGCGAGCTGGAGGATCGTCGCGCGGCCGACCTCGAGCGCGGCTTCACGGCGCACGGCCCCCACCGCGACGAGATCGGGCTCACGCTCGGCGGCTTGTCGCTTCGCGCCTACGGCTCACAGGGGCAGCAGCGCGCCGCGCTGCTCGCGCTGTTGTTCGCGGAGCGCGACCTCCTGCTCGAGCGCCGTGGACGGGCGCCGCTGATGCTGCTCGACGACGTGATGTCGGAGCTCGACGCCGCCCGCCGCACCCTGCTTGCCGAGCTTCTCCGCGACGGCGGTCAGGCGCTCGTCACGACCACGGACGCGGACCACGTGCCGGGGGCACGCGACTCCGACGTCGAGCTCGTCCGGGTGCTCGACGGCGCCGTGATCGCGGCGGACGAGCCCGTCGAGGCGGTCGGGTGAGCGTCGGGGCTCACCGGCAGGGGAGGCGTCGATGAGGCGCCGGGCGCCCCGCCCCCTGCGCGCCGCGCTCGAGACGCTCTCGGGCGACGTGGCTCCGGCCGGCCTCCTGCCCGCCGTGCAGTCGGCCTGGGCGGAGGCGGCCGGGGCGGCCGTCGCCGCCGAGGCGCAGCCCACGGCGGAGCGCGACGGGGTCGTGACGGTCGCCTGCCGCGCAGCGGTGTGGGCGCAGGAGCTCGAGCTCATGGAGGGGGAGCTTCGCGCCCGGCTGGCGGCGCATCTGGGCTGCGCCGGGCTCCGCGGGCTGCGCTTCGTGGTGGGCCGGGCCGGCGCGCCGTAACGTAGGGAAACAGGACGCCGGTTCCAAGCGCTGTTTTGTGCCGATTTGCTGGTCTTTTGTAACATCTGACCGGACCGGTTCCGGGGGCCCGGCTGCTATGATCATCCGTGCTGCCTCGCAGCGCCTCGACGCCCTCCCGACACAGCCGGCGCCGGGGCCTTCTCCGTGAGGCAGGGACGGAAGGACCGCTTGGCCAAGGAGCCCTCGAACAACCGCACGCGCGCCTCGTCGAGCTACGAGGCGCGTGACATCACGGTCCTCGAAGGCCTCCAGGCGGTGCGCAAGCGCCCCGGCATGTACATCGGGTCGACGGGTGTCCGGGGTCTCCACCATCTGATCTACGAGGTGGTGGACAACTCGGTGGACGAGGCGCTCGCCGGCGAGGCCGACCACGCCGAGGTCGTCATCCACCCGGACAGCTCCGTGACGGTCACCGACAATGGGCGCGGGATCCCCGTCGACACGCTCGAGAAGGAGGGCCGCCCCGCGGCCGAGGTCGTGCTCACGACGCTTCACGCGGGCGGCAAGTTCGGCGACGGTGGCGGCTACACGGTCTCCGGAGGCCTGCACGGCGTCGGCGTGTCGGTGGTCAACGCGCTCTCGGAGCGCCTGCGCCTCAAGGTCTGGCGTGACGGGCACGAGTGGACGCAGTCGTTCGCCCGCGGTAAGCCGACCGGCGAGCTCGAGCGCGGGCCCTCCAGCGACAGGCGCGGGACTCGCATCTCGTTCCTGCCCGACGGCGAGATCTTCGACTCGATGGACTACGATCGAGCGGTCCTCGAGCAGCGCTTCCGCGAGATGGCCTTCCTCACGAAGGGGCTGCGGATCGACTTCAAGGATCTGCGCGGCGAGGGTCTCGAGACGTCGTTCCAGTACGACGGCGGCATCGTCGACTTCGTCGAGTACCTGCACTCGCAGGGCACGCGTGAGCCGCTGCACAAGAAGGTCGCCTACCTGCAGGAGTCGAGCGACCTCGGCGAGGTCGAGGTGGCCATGCAGTGGAACTCCTCCTACCAGGAGTCGCTGCTCTCGTTCGCGAACAACATCAACACGCATGAGGGCGGCACGCACCTGTCGGGCTTCCGCTCGGCGCTGACGCGCACCGTCAACGCTCACGCGCGCCAGAAGGGCGAGTTGAAGGAGAAGGACCCCAACCTGCAGGGCGAGGACGTCCGCGAGGGCCTCACCGCCATCATTTCGGTGAAGGTCCCCGAGCCGCAGTTCGAGGGGCAGACCAAGACGAAGCTCGGCAACCCGCCGGTCGAGGGCTTCGTGCAGGCGGCGGTCAACCGCGGGCTCTCCGAGTTCCTCGAGGAGAACCCGAGCGACGCCCGTCAGATCATCACGAAGGCGGTGCAGGCATCTCGCGCGCGCGAGGCGGCGCGCAAGGCGCGCGACCTCACCCGACGCAAGTCGGCGCTCGAGAACTCAACGCTTCCGGGCAAGCTCGCCGACTGCTCCGTGCGCGACCCGTCGCTCGGCGAGCTCTTCATCGTCGAGGGCGACTCCGCCGGCGGCTCGGCCAAGCAGGGCCGCGACCGCAACACGCAGGCGGTCCTGCCGCTGCGCGGCAAGATCATCAACGTCGAGAAGAACCGCATCGACAAGGTGCTCTCCAACCAGGAGATCCAGGCGCTCATCACGGCGATCGGCACCGGGATCCGCGAGGAGTTCGACATCGAGAAGGCCCGCTACCACAAGGTGGTGGTGATGACGGACGCGGACGTCGACGGTGCCCACATCCGCACGCTCGTGCTCACCTTCCTGTACCGAGAGATGCCCGAGCTGATCGACGCCGGCTACGTCTACATCGCCAAGCCGCCGCTCTACAAGGTCAAGAACGGGTCGCAGGAGGTCTACATCGAGAAGGAGTCGGAGCTCGAGGAGGTGCTGCTGCGCGACAAGCTCGAGAAGATCCGCGTGGTCGATCGTGGCGGCCGCGAGCTCAAGCTCACGCACCCGCGCTGGCTCAAGTTCGGCCGGCTGCTCAAGCAGTACGAGGGCTGGGCCTCCGCGCTGCGCGCCGAGCACGGCCACGACACGATCACCTTCCTCGAGGAGTCGCCCATCCTCGACGAGGGCGTCAAGGACGTCGAGGGTGCGGTCGAGCTGCTGCGTGCCCCGGACCCCGAGGGCGAGCCCTACGAGACGGAGCTGATCGACGAGGACGAGCTCGAGCTCGTCGTGCGAGTCGTCGAGCGGACGACCGGCTCGGCTGCCACGCGCCGGCTGCCACGGGCCCTGTTCGCCTCGGAGGAGTACCGCTGCTTCGCCGCCGTCCACGCCGAGCTCGAGGCCCTCGCGGGCACGCCGCCGTTCAGCGTCGCGCTCGGGCGGCGGGAGCAGGCGGCGCTCTCCTTCGAGGAGCTGCGCGCCAAGGTGGTCGAGGTGGCGCGCGAGGGCGTGCCCATGCAGCGCTTCAAGGGGCTCGGCGAGATGAACGCGGACCAGCTCTTCGACACGACGATGGATCCCGAGAAGCGCACGCTGCAGCTCGTCACGATCGACGACGCGAGCGCCGTCGACCAGATCTTCTCGATGCTCATGGGCGACAAGGTCGAGCCGCGCCGTGAGTTCATCGAGCGACACGCCCGCGACGTCACGAACCTCGATGTCTGAGGCTGCAAACCATCGGATCTCGGCGTCCTCGGTCGCGGACAGGCATAGCCTTGTCCGCTCCCTGCGTCCTCGGGCTCCTCGGTTTTCGCGCAGAATCGAGGTTAGTAACCGCTGGGAGGCTCCCTGATGAGCATCGACCAGCTCACGGGCGGCAACATCGAGCCGCGCGGGCTCGAGGAGGAGATGCGCTCCTCCTACCTCGACTACGCCATGAGCGTGATCGTCGGCCGCGCGCTGCCGGACGCCCGCGACGGCCTCAAGCCGGTCCACCGCCGCGTGCTGTACGCGATGCACGAGTCGGGCCTCCAGCCCACCCGCCCGTTCCGCAAGTGCGCCCGCGTGGTCGGCGACGTGATGGGCAACTTCCACCCGCACGGCGATGCCGCGATCTACGACACGCTGGTGCGGCTCGGGCAGGACTTCGCGATGCGCTACCCGCTCATCGACCCGCAGGGCAACTTCGGGTCGATCGACAGCGATCCACCAGCGGCGATGCGCTACTGCGTCGCGGGCGAGACGCGGGTCGCGACGTCGGACGGGACGCTGCGCATCGATTCCATCGTGCCCGACGCCGAGCCGGAGTCCGACTCGGACGTGGAGCTCGAGGTGCTCGACCGGTTGGGGCGGCCGGTGCGCGCCTCGCAGCTGTTCCACTCCGGTGAGCATCCGACGCTCAGGCTCCGCACGCGCGAGGGCTACGAGCTCACCGGCACGCACAACCACCCGGTGCTGTGCCTCGTCGACATGGCGGGCGTTCCGCTCCTGCTCTGGAAGCTCCTCGAGGAGCTGCGGCCCGGCGATCGGGTGCTGCTCGCGCGCAAGCCGCGCGACGACGACGGGCTGCTCAGCACCACGCAGTCGCAGCTCGCGCTGCTGGCCGGCGCGTTCGTCTCGGAGGGCTGGATCGGCCCCTGCAGGGCGGGGTTCAACAACGTTGACCGGGACTACGCGACCGCCGTGCTGGACGCCTACGACGCCGTCGTCGGAGGGCCGCGCTACTTCTACGAGCGTCGGATCGCCTCCGGCAGCCTGCTCTTCGAGCTCGACGTCCAGAACACCGATCGGTTGCGAGCCAGCCCGCTCGCCGAGCTTGCCGGGAGGAGCAGGGACAAGTTCGTCCCCGAGTTCGTCTGGCGCGGCAGCGCTGCCTTCAAGCGCGTCTTCCTGTCCTCCCTGTTCACGGGCGACGGGTCGTCGTCGCTGCTGCCGCGCAACACGATCCAGGTGTCGTACTCGACCTACAGCGAGCGGCTCGCCCGCGACGTGCAGCAGCTGCTGCTCGAGCTCGGCGTCGTGTCGCGACTGTGCCGCTACGCCAAGGGCGAGCACAAGGTCGTGATCACGAATCGCCGTGACGCGCGTCTGTTCGGGACGAACGTCGGCTTCCTCGGGCGAAAGCAGGAGAAGCTCGAGCGCGACCTCGCGACGATTCCGCTCCATAGCCGCGCCCTGAGCAGCGACCACGTGCCCTACGTGGCCGACTACATCCGCTCGGAGTGCGGCTCGCCCTGGACGGACAGGGACTGGCTCGGGCGTCACAACGTCGACCGGATCGAGCGCTGGGAGCATGGCGCCACCGCGATCCTCGAGCGGATCGCCTCCGAGGAGGTCCGCGCCGTCGTGGCGCCGCTCGTGGACGGGGACCACTTCTACGCCGAGGTCGAGTCGGTCGTTGATGCCGGCGTGCAGCCGGTCTACTCGCTCAAGGTCGAAACGAGCGACCACTCGTTCCTCACGAACGGCTTCGTGAGCCACAACACCGAAGCGCGGCTCGCCCGGCTCGCCACCGAGATGCTGCGCGACATCGACGCCGACACGGTCGAATTCGGGCCGAACTACGACGAGTCGCGTCAGGAGCCGCTCGTGCTACCCGCGCGGTTCCCCAACCTGCTGGTCAACGGCGCCTCAGGGATCGCGGTCGGGATGGCCACCAACATCCCGCCGCACAACCTGCGCGAGGCGATCGACGCGACCGTCGCCTACATCGACGACCCGTCGATCGACACACCCGGCCTCATGAAGCACCTGAAGGGCCCCGACTTCCCGACCGGCGGCATCATCGTCGGACGGCAGGGGATCCGGGACGCCTACGAGACCGGCCGCGGGCGCGTCGTCGTGCGGGCGCGCGCGCACATCGAGCCGCTGCGGCAGGGCAAGGAGGCGATCATCGTCACCGAGATGCCCTACCAGGTCTCGAAGGGCGACGGCCGCAACGACGGCTCAGGGCTGATCAAGAAGATCGCCGAGCAGGTGCACTCGGGCCGGCTCAAGGAGATCTCGGACCTCCGCGACGAGTCGGACAAGTCGGGCATCCGGCTGGTGATCGAGCTCAAGCGCGACGTGATCCCGAAGGTCGTGCTGAACAACCTCTACAAGCACACGCCGATGCAGACGACCTTCGGCGTGAACATGGTCGCCCTCGTCGACAACGTGCCGCGGACGCTCGGGCTCGTCCCGCTCATCCGCAACTACGCCGACCACCAGCGCGAGGTGGTCGTGCGGCGCACGAAGCACGAGCTGCGCGAGCGCGAGGCGCGCCTGCACATCCTCGAGGGGCTCCTCATCGCCATCTCGGACATCGATGCGGTGATCGAGCTGATCCGCGCCTCGCGCGACCCCGACACCGCTCGCAACGGGCTGATGGAGCGCTTCGAGCTGACCCGCATCCAGGCGCAGGCCATCCTCGACCTTCGCCTGCAGCGGCTCACGGCGCTCGAGGCGGACAAGATCCGCCAGGAGCACGCCGACACCCTCGAGCGCATCCGCGAGCTGCGCGAGCTGCTCGGCGACGAGGGCAAGGTGATGGCCCTGATCAAGGAGGAGCTGCTCGAGATCCGCAACCGCTACGGCGACGAGCGGCGCACGGAGATCACCCACTCCGAGGGCGAGATCGACGTGGAGGACCTGATCGCCGACCAGCAGATGGTGATCTCGATCACGCGCTCGGGCTACATCAAGTCGCTCCCGCTCGCCACCTACCGCAAGCAGAAGCGCGGGGGCGTCGGTGTGATGGGCATGGATACGAAGGAGGACGACTACATCGAGCACCTCTTCGTGTGCTCGACGCACGACTACCTCCTCTTCTTCACGAACCGCGGCAAGGTCTACCGCCAGAAGGTCTACGAGCTGCCAGAGGCGTCGCGTACGGCGAAGGGCCGCGCGCTCGTCAACCTGCTCCCCCTGCGCGAGGGCGAGCGCGTCCAGGCGGTGATCGCTACGCGCGAGTTCAACGAGGGCAGGTACCTCGTGTTCGCCACGCGGGCCGGGCAGGTCAAGAAGACCGAGTTCGGCGCCTACAACACGCCGATCAAGGCCGACGGGATAATCGCGATCAACATCCGCGACGACGACGAGCTCGGGGCTGTGCGCCGGACGAGCGGCGGCGACGACGTGATCATGGTCTCGCGCTCGGGCCAGGCGGCCCGCTTCTCGGAGCGCGACGTGCGCGCGATGGGGCGGGACACCGCCGGCGTGCGCGGCATGAACGTCGAGCGTGGCGACAACTGCGTGCTCGCGATGGACGTGGTGCAGCCCGGCACCGAGCTGCTCGTCGTGACGGACGCCGGCTACGGAAAGCGCACCGACATCGAGGAGTACCCGGTCAAGGGCCGCGGCACGATGGGCGTCAAGACGATTGGGCTCACGGAGGCCAAGGGCGCGCTGGCGGGCGCGCTGATCGTGCGCGAGCACCAGGAGCTCGTGTTCATCTCGCAGCAGGGGATGGTGCAGCGCACGGGGGTGCGCGGCATCTCGAAGCAGGGCCGGCCCGCCCAGGGCGTACGCCTGATGAACCTGCGCGAGGACGACGCCGTGAGCGCGGTGGCGCTCGTGATGGAGTCGAGCACCGAGACCGCCGCGCGCGTGGACGCCGAGCTCGACGAGGACGACGGCGGCGACTAGGCCGCCGCGTCTGCTTCAATGCCACCACCAGGGAAAGGAGGTGGTCCGTACGTTGAGTGACAGTCTTTCGGGGACCCTGGAGGTGTCCGGCCGCTAGACCGGAGCTGGGCCCCGTCTAGCGGAGTCCAAACCGAGACACCGTCGGCGTGGAGGCCGGGATTGGTCCCTCCGGCCGCCGAGTCCCGCGCCGGCCGAGGTCCGGCATAGTTTCGAGGGGCGCCCTGCGGGGCGCCCCTCGGCGTTTACGCCCGGCCTCAGGCCGCGATGAGGTACTGCTCCCAGGCCGCCGGGATGGACGGCGTGGCGACGTGGATGAAGATCGTGGGGCTCGGCGCCCGCGGATGGTGCAGCGGCACCATGTTGGCCTGGGTGGGCATACGGTCACCCTTGCGCCGGTTGCACGGCGCGCAGCAGGTGACGATGTTGTCCCAGCTCGAGTTGCCGCCCCTCGAGCGCGGCACGACGTGGTCGACCGTGAGGTTGCCGCGCTCGTGCCCGCAGTACTGGCACGTCCAGCGGTCGCGCGCGAACACCGCGCGCCTCGTGATCCTGCGCCTGTGGGCATCGCGCGGCAGGCGCACGTAGCTGACCAGCCGGATCACGAGCGGCCGCGGCAGCGTGAGGGACTCGGCGTGCAGCGCCCAGTCGCCGCGCTCGAGCAGTTCGGCGCGCCGCTTGAGCAGCAGGACGGTGGCGCGCCGCACGGTGCAGACGTTGATCGGCTCATACGACGCGTTGAGCACGAGCACCCGGCCGGAGGAGGCGGCGCGCTGCTCGGGCCGGCCCCCGGGCAACGCGCGCAGAGGGGCTGGGTCCGCTTCGCCAGCCTCTACAGCCGCGATCCGTCCAGCGCGCGCCGCCACGGTCGCGCGCAGTGTAGCGGCAGCCTGCCTCCTCTCCAGCGCAGCTCACAGCGGTGTCGTGCCGCATGTCGCGCGACACCCAGGCGCTGGAAGGCAGGCCGGACCGACCCTCAGGCGAGCTCGGCGCGCCGTCGCCGCTGCCGCGATGCGAACGAAGTCGGTCACTTACGACCGGCAGGGAAACCGGCGGTGCGGCGACGCTACGTCCAGGCTGCCCGCGAAGGCCACGACGGGCTCGCCCAACGTGCTCGCCACAAGCTCCCGGCCCGGCTCGACCACGCGGCAGAGCCTCGGCCCGGCCGCGGCTCAGCCGCCTAGCGCGTCCTGGCAGAGCGGTTCCAGCCGTTCGAGCTGGCGCATCGCCCTGTTCGCACCCACGGTCGCGCTCGCCGCGTCGAAGAACCTGTTGATGGAGTCGAGCGTGCCTCTCGCACAGGCTGCTGCAACGTCGGTCTCCTTCCGTGACGCCTTGAGCCGGGCGTCTGCCTTCTCGGTGGCGCTGTCCGCCTGCTCCACTCGTGCCCGCGCCGACCTGAGCTCGCTCACCTGTTCGCTGATCTGTCCCTCGAGATTGACGTCCTCGCGCTCGGCGGAGATCAGCCGCCGGCGCACGCGGCGGTAGGCGCGCTCGGCCCGCTGGCCGAAGGCGGTCTCCTCCGCCTCCGTCGAAGTGGCCTTCCGCTCCTGGCCGGCGAGCTGCCGTCGGGCGGCCGCCAGCTCCTTGTTCTGCTTGGCCACGGTCGCATCTGAGTCGTCGAGGTCGGACTTGGTGGTCAACGCGTAGATGCCCAACCCGATCGCGGCGATCGCGAGGATGGCAGTCGCCACGATCCAGCCGGTGGGGCGCGATGCTGGTCCGTTCATCCGTCGCGCACCCTACCTTGCCGGCTTGACCCGGAAGCCGTCTCGGCTGCCGTGGCCTCGCCGGAGGCATCCGTTACGTACATCCAGCACCCATGGCCGGGTCCAGGGTCCTCCAGGAACCGGCGGAAGGGATCCGACGCCGAGGTGCAGCGAGGGCTGCGGCGGATCTCTGGCCACCTCTCCACTCGGAAACACTCGTCCTGGTCTCGACTGACAAGGCGAGCCACGCTCAGAACCCCACCGGACGGCGCCGCTCGGCGCCGCGGGGGGACAGCTCTCAACCGGCGTTGGGCGAGGAGCATTCAGGCGGCGCCCACACCGCGTGCGAAGCGCGCTAACGTGCTCAGCACCAGTCGCTCGTCAGGTCGCTCCCTCTTCCTTTCGCGCGCGCTCGACAGAGGGAGTGAGGGTGGAGGACCATGACCGACTCAACCGGAAGGCGCGCTGCCGACGCGGCCGCGCGTCGCGGGGCGGCCCGGAGGCGGGGCGAGAGCAAACTGCGGCGCGCGATCGCCGCCCGCCGCGGCCTCGCCGACCGGCGTCGCGGCGGCCGCGCCTGGATCAACGGCCGCGAGCTCGGCAACACGCCCGTTCGCTTCGCGCATCTCGAGGCTTCGCACGACTAG
>JBLNDU010000125.1:0-6003 GCA_050261935.1 Nocardioidaceae bacterium
CGCTAGAACAGCTGGTTCTCGCCCGCGAAGATCTCCGAGACGGAGTCGTCCGTGAAGATCCTGCGGATCGAGTCCGTGAGGATGTCGGCGCAGGTGAGCTGACGGATCATCGCCGGGGCGCCCGCGCGCAGCGGCACGGTGTCGGTCACCACGATCCCCGACAGCGGCGATGCGGCCAGCGTCTGGAAGGCGGCGTCCGAGAACAGCCCGTGCGTGGCGACGGCGTAGACGCGCTCGGCGCCCTCGTCGAGCACGGTCTGCGCCGCGGCCGCGAGCGTTCCACCGGTGTCGATGATGTCGTCCACGATGACGGCGGTCTTGCCCTTCACGTCGCCGATCACGTAGCCGATCTCCGCCACCTGCTGCGCCGGCCGCTCCTTCTCCATCAGCGCGTACGGCGCGCCGACCTTCTGCGCGAACTTGCGGACGAGCTTCACGCGGCCGGCGTCGGGCGCGATGATCACGAGCTCCTCGTGGCCGAGCTGGTCCTGGACGAAGCGGCTCAGGATCGGCATCGCCGTCATGTGGTCGACGGGCTTGGAGAAGAACCCCTGCATCTGCCCGGCGTGGAGGTCCATCGCCACGAGCCGGTCGATGCCGGCCACCTCGAGGATGTCGGCCACCAGCTTGGCCGTGATCGGCTCGCGCGGGGCCGACTTCTTGTCCTGGCGCGAGTAGCCGTACCACGGCGTGACCGCGATGACGCGGTGGGCGGAGGCGTGCTTGGCGGCGTGCACCATCAGGAGCAGCTCCATGAGCGCGTCGTTCACCGTGAGCCGCTCGCGCTCGGAGCCGCAGATCGACTGCACGATGAAGAGGTCGGCGCCGCGGATGGAGTCCTCGTAGCGGCAGTAGGCCTCGCCGTCCGAGAAGGTCTTGAGCCCCGCGTCGGTGAGCCCCACGCCGAGCCGCTCGGCGATCCTGCCGCCGAGCTCGATGCTGGCGCGCCCCGCGGCGACCATCAGCCGCTTGTCGTAGTCGACCGGGATGCTCCGCGCCAGCTCGGGAACGGGAGCGGTGGCTGCCTCCACGGGGCGGGTCATCGTCGCGATTCCTCCTCGGCGCGGTCCGCGTAGCCTTCGACGGTCTTCTGCCTCGAGCGGGCGACCCCGAGCGAGCCGTCGGGCAGGTCATCGGTGATCACCGACCCGGCCCCAGTGTACGCCCGATCGCCGACGTCCAAGGGCGCCACGAGCGAGGTGTGGATCCCCGTCTTGACGCCCTCGCCGATCCGCGTGCGGTGCTTGCGGCGACCGTCGTAGTTGGCCGTGATCGTGCTCGCGCCGAGGTTGGCGCCGGGGCCCACGTCGGTGTCGCCGATGTAGGAGAGGTGGGGCACCTTCGCGCCGTCGCCGATGTTCGAGTTCTTCACCTCCACGAAGGTGCCCACCTTCGCGCCGGGGCCCACCACGGCGCCCGGGCGCAGGTAGGCGAACGGGCCGAGGGTCGCGCGCGCGGGCCGCTCGGCGCGGGTGTGGTAGGTGTGGCGCACGGGGGCGCCGGCGCCGACGACCGTGTCGATCAGCGTGGCCTGCGGGCCGATCTCGCACGCCTCGCCGACGCGCGTGGCGCCGAGCAGCGTGACTCCCTGCGCGATCGTCGTGTCGGCGCCGAGCTCCACGTCCGCGTCGATCACCACCGTCTCGGGCGCCACGAACGTGACGCCGGCGAGCGCGTGCCGCTCGATCAGCCTGTGGCGTGCGATCGCCTCGACCTCCATCAGCTGCACGCGGCTGTTGACGCCCTGGGCCGCCGACGTGTCGGCGGTCTCGTGCGTGACCACGCGCAGCCCGCGCGCGCGGAGCAGCGGGAAGACGCCGGTCAGGTA
The DNA here is from genome assembly GCA_050261935.1 of Nocardioidaceae bacterium. Lineage (GTDB taxonomy): Bacteria > Actinomycetota > Thermoleophilia > Solirubrobacterales > Thermoleophilaceae > JBLNDU01. The sequence continues at coordinate 1,829 of JBLNDU010000125.1, forward strand.
GCGCTCGCCCTTCTCCTCCCCGACGCCGTCGAGCGCCTCGATCAGCGCGCGCGGCTCGAAGGCGTACGAGCCCAGGTTGACCTCGCGGATCGCGAGCTCCTCGGGCGTGACCCCGTGGGTGTCCTTTGTCTCGACGATGCGGGCCACGTCGCCGTCGGGCGCGCGGACGATGCGCCCGTAGCCGGCCGGATCGAGCGCGCGCGTCGTGAGCATGCTCGCCGCGGCCCCATCGCGCCGATAGCGCTCGACGACCCCGGCGACGACCTCGCTCGACAGGAGCGGGTGGTCGCCTGAGAGCACCACCACCGGCGCCGCGCCGGCCTCGATCTCGGCGCGCGCGGCAAGCACGGCGGCGCCCGTGCCCTCGCCCTCGCGCTGCTCGGCGACCGTGACCCAGTCCGGAAGGCCCTCGGCGACGCCGTCGCCCGGCCGCGTGACGCACACGACGTGCTCGGCGCCGGCGGCGCGCGCCGCGTCGATCACCCACTCGACCATCGGCTTGCCGCAGACCGGGTGGAGCACCTTGGGGAGCGCGGACTTCATGCGCGTCCCCATGCCGGCGGCCATGATCAGGACCGTGAAGGCTTCTGGCATGAGGGGCTGAGCGTACCGACGAGGGCCGTCGGGCCTATGCTCGGCCCTCCCCTGGGGAGTGGTGTAACGGGACAGCACGCGACGCTTTGGACGTCGAGGACCGGGTTCGATCCCTGGCTCCCCAGCCTCGCCGCGGCCCGGTCCGCGCCGCGAGCTAGCGGTCCTTGCCCTCGCGCGGCACGCGGCCGCCACCCGCGCCGCGCTCGTACGCCGGCCCGCCCGGCGGCACTATGCCGAGCACGCGCATCGCCTTCAGGCCCAGCGAGAGCCGCTCGCGCCCGTCGGTCGAGCCCACGTCGAGGCCGCTGAGCTCCTTCACGCGGTCGAGCCTGTACCTGACGGTGTGGCGGTGCGTGAACAGCTTCTCGGCCGTCTTCGCCACGTTCGCGTCCGCGTCCAGGAAGGACTCGAGCGTGTGCACGAGCTCGGTCTCGTACTGCTCGTCGTAGGCCACGAGCGGCGCGACGGTCTCCTCGTGGAAGCGGCGCAGCTCGCTCGGGTCCTCGCTCATGGCGGGGAGCAGCAGCCGGTAGGCGCCCGTGTCGTCGAAGGAGAGCGCGCTCAGCCCGCGCGCCTCGGCGACGTTGGCGGCGAGCAGCGCCTCCGCGCCGGCGCGGTGGAGCTCACCGGGATCGGCGACGGGGCGGCTGAGCGCCACGGCGAGCACGTAGGCCGAGAGCCCCGCCTCGAGCTCGCGCAGCACCGCCGCGGCCGCTCGCCTGCCGGGGTCGGCGCCGGCCCCGGGGACCACGAGCACCAGCTCGCGGTGCGGACTCGGCATCGAGAGCCTGACGAGCGCCGCGAGCGAGGTGCGCTCGACGGCGCGCGCGCCGCGCTCCGCCAGCGTCAGCACGCGCGCCCGCCAGTCGCCCTCCTCCGGCACGGACGGGCGGGCGCGGGCGATCAGGACGCTGGCCCCCACGCTCACGTCGCAGCCGAGCTCACCGGCGCGGGCGACGAGGTCGTCGCGGTCGGTCACACGGCGCTCGAGCACGTCGCCGACGAAGTCGGCCACCGCCGCCTCGGTCGCCCGCGCCGGAGCCGTGCAGCGCTCGACCTCGTAGGCGATCAGGTTGGCGACCATCCGCAGCAGCGCGCTGGGCGGGGGTGCGCCCTGCGGCCGGTGGCGGAGCCGGCCGACGACCGCGTCCGCCACGCGCAGCTCGATCGCCTCGGTGCCGCCCTCGCCTGCCAGCACGGCGCGCTCGTCCTCGGTGGAGGCGCAGGCCGCCGCGAGCACGGCGCTCGCGGAGTCGAGCACCACCACGCTCGAGGCGAGCGCCCGCCCGGCCGCGCGCGTAACGGCCGGCAGCCCGGCGCCGGACTCGACTGCCTCGGACACCTCGTCGAAGGCCTCGAGGAAGGTGCGCGCGGCTGGCTCGCGGACGGCGCCGCTCGTGCGGCTCTCCGCTGCCGACATGGATTCGAGGGTAGCGGCGCTCGAGGGCGGCAGCCAGGCTAGGCCCAGCGGTCGTAGAACCAGACGACGGCGAAGCCGATCGCCGCCCCCGCGCCCAGCAGGGTGGCCAGCGTGAAGAGCGTCAGGAAGCTCGCGGCCACCCGCTCCCAGACGCGTCCGTAGGACTCCCACGCCGGGACCAGGATGAGCGCGACGTAGGCCGCGCCGACCATGCCGGCGGCGAGCGCGAGCACGAGCTCGGTGGTGGTGAGGTCGATCTGCATCAGCGCTCGCGGGCTGCCGCCGGGGGCGGCTCGGACACGGGCTCTGCCCGCGCGACATTGTCTCGGACGTACGAGACGACGAGCGCGAGCACGCCCAACGCGCCGAAGATAGCGGCGCCGAGCGCCCAGCCCGCCGCGACGTCGGAGAAGAAGTGGACGCGCAGGTAGACGCGCGAGAGGCCGATCGCCGCCGCCACGACCAGCGCCACAGTGACGAGCGCCGCCGCCACGCCGAGCCGGCGAGTGATCACCACCGCCGCCGCCACCCAGGCTGTGGCGTAGGCGGCGTGCCCGCTCGGGAAGCTCGAGCCGCTCGAGCCGGTGAGCGGGCCAGGCGGCCGCGGTCGGTCGACGCCCGCCTTGGCGACGTTCACGGCCACATACACGAGCGCGAAGCCGACCACGAGCGCCACGAGTTCGATCGGGCGCCGGCGGAGCGCGAGCGCGATTGCGCACAGCGCCACCAGCGCCGCCACGGTCGGCAGGGCGCCGAGGCCGCTGACGAGCTTGGCCACGTCGACGAGCGTGCCGCTGCGCAGCGTGTCGGAGAGGTCGAGCGCCCGCGCGTCGATCCCGTGCGGCCCGGGGTCCCCGACGACGAACAGCGTGTAGAGGACGAAGACGTACGCGCCGACCCCGCCGATCGCGAGCGTCGTAGTGAGCTCGAGCCCGAGACCCCCGGGGGTGATGCGACCCCAGACGAAGCGCGCCTGGGGCGCGATGAAGCGCCAGGCCGGCCGCAGCACCCGGCTCCAGAGCGGCCGAAGGACGCGGAACAGCGGCCGCGCGTAGCGCCTCTCCTCCTGCCGCGCCAGCCAGGCCTCGAGCCGGCTCCGCTTCTCGGGGTCGCGCAGCGTCCGGTACGCCGCGACGCAGCCGACGATCACCGCGACGACCACGCCGAACGCGAACACCGCCTGGCCGGCCACGTGCGCGACCTTGTCGAACGACTGCCAGAAGACGTAGCCGAGCACGCAGAAGGTCGTGGCCCACAGCCCCGTGCCCACCACGCTGTAGGGCACGAAGCGCCTGTAGGGGAGCCCGGAGGAGCCGGCGATGAAGGGGGCGAGGGCGCGCACGAGCCCGATGAAGCGCCCGATCAGGATCGTCTTGCCGCCGTGGCGCTGGAAGTAGTCCTCGACCTGATGGAGGCGCTCCTCCGTGACCTTGACGCGCGGCCCGTGCCGCACGAGGAAGGCGCGCCCCAGCCTGCGGCCGACGAAGAAGCTCGTGGTGTCGCCGAGCGTCGCGCAGAGCCACACCAGGCCGATCAGCGGAATGAGGTCGATCTCGCCCTGGCCGGCGATCACCCCGCCCGCGATCACGACCGTCTCTCCCGGCGCGACGAGTCCGACGAAGGCGCCCGTCTCGAGGAAGGCGAGCAGGCCGACGAGCGCGTAGGTCCAGGGCCCGAGCGTCTCCGCGACGTCGCCGATCAGCTTCTTGGGGTCGGGCAGCTTCGAGGTGAGGCCGCTCGCGTAGACGGCGAGCGCGGCGGCCACGGCCAGCGCCAGCAGCAGCCGCTCGTTGCTCGTGCGGCCGCGCGCACGCGCCACGATCGCTCCGGCGGCGAGCGCGGCCGCGAGGAGTGCGGCCGCGACCTGCAGGACGCTCATCGCGGCCCCCGGGTGCGCGTGACGAGAGCGCCCGGCAGCGAGCGGGCCGCGCGCTCCGCCTCCCGCTCGTCCCGGAACAGCCCGAAGGCGGTGGGTCCGGAGCCGCTGACGGCGGCCGCCAGGGCGCCGCGCTCGCGCAGCGCCGCGAGCGCCCGGGCGAACTCCGGCCGCAGCGACAACGCAGCCGGCTCGAGGTCGTTCTCGACCGCGGCGGCCAGGTGATCGACCGGGGCGCCGGCGAGCTCGCGCACGGCCTCCGGCTCGAGGCGCTCGCGCCAGCCG
>JBLNDU010000126.1:0-2980 GCA_050261935.1 Nocardioidaceae bacterium
GGCTCGCGCGACGCCGGCCGCGCCGAGGAGGCCGCGGCCCGCGTGCGGGAGCGCGTGCCGGACGCGTCCGTCGAGGGACTCGAGAACGCCGCGGCCGCCGGCCGCGGGCCGATCGTGTTCCTGTGCGTCCCGTTCCGCGCCCAGTCGGAGAACCTCACCAACCTGAAGGGCGCGCTGCGCGAGGGCCAGATCCTGGTCGACGCCACCTGCCCGCTCGCCGCGGCGGTCTCCGGCAGGGCGACGCGGCTGCTCGGCGTGCCGCAGGGCTCCGCCGCCGAGCAGGCGCAGGAGATGGCGCCCGACGGCGTGGCGGTCGTGAGCGCCCTCCACACGGTGAGCGCCCCCATGCTCGCCGAGCTCGACCGCCCGCTCGACGAGGACGTGCTGATCGCGGGCGACAAACGCGAGGCCAAGCGGCGCGTGGCCGAGGTCGTATCGCGCATCGGTGGCCTGCGCCCGGTCGACTGCGGGCGGCTCGAGAGCGCCCGCTTCATCGAGGGGCTCACCCCGCTCCTCATCTCGGTCAACGTTCGCCACAAGACGCACGCCGGGGTGAGGCTCACCGGTCTCCCGGAGCCGCTCTGGTAGTCCTCCTCTCGGGCGGCACGGGCGGCGCCAAGCTGGCCCGCGGGCTGCTCGACGTGGTGGGCCCCGATCGGCTCGCCGTGGTCGCCAACACGGGCGACGACGTCGAGCTCTACGGCGTCCACGTCGCGCCCGACCCGGACCTGATCACCTACTGGCTCGCCGACCTGATCGACGAGCGCGGCTATGGCATCCGCGGCGACTCGTGGCAGGTCATGGCCGCGCTCGAGGCCGCCGGCCGGCCGACGTGGTTCCGGCTCGGCGACCGCGACCTCGCCATGTGCCTGCTGCGCACGGAGGCGCTCCGCGGCGGCGCGAGGCTGACCGAGGCGCACGCCGCCGTGGTCCGCGCCGCCGGGGTGCGCGCCCGCGTGCTGCCGATGTGCGACGAGCCGGTGCGCACGCGCGTGCGTCACGCCGGGCGCCGCTGGCCCTTCCAGGAGTACATGATCGTCGGCCGCGCGCGCGGGCCGGTCGAGGGCGTGAAGCTCGAGGGCATCGAGGCGGCACGCCCGACCCCCGAGGTGCGCGAGGCGCTCGCGCGCGCCGAGGCGGTGGTTCTCGGACCCTCCAACCCCATCATCTCGCTCGGGCCGATCCTGGCCGTGCCGGGCATGCGCGAGGCGATCGCCTCGGCGCGCGCGCCGGTCGTGGCGGTCAGCCCCTTCGTCGGCGGGCGCGCGCTCAAGGGACCGACGGAGCTGTTCTGCGCCCAGGCCGGGATCGAGCCGAGCGCGGCGGGCGTGGCGCGCCACCTCGGAGGGCTGGTCGACGGCGTCGTCGCCGACGAGCGCGTGCCGGGCCGGCGCGCGCTCGCCCTCGACACGCGCATGGACGCCCTGCCCGCCATGCGTCGCGTGGCCGAGCGAACGCTGGAGTTCGCCGCGTCGCTGCGGGCATGACCCGTCCGGGCGGGGAGACCGGCGCGATCGGGGCGGGCGCGGCCCGCCGCGGCGGCGCACGCCTCGGCGCGGCCGCTCCGGTCGGCCGATACAGTCGCGCCCCGGATCGGCCCATGCGCACGATCGCGATCCTTCCCGTCAAGAGCCTCGGCGCCGCCAAGCAGCGCCTCGGAGGGCTTGTCGCGAGCGGCTCTCGGCAGACGCTCGCGCGCTCCATGCTGTCCGACGTGCTCGCCGCGCTGACCCGCGTGCGCCGGCTCGACGAGATCGTCGTCGTCACGCGAGACCGCACGGCCCAGGCGGTCGCCGCCCGTCACGGGGCGCGCGTGCTGCTCGAGCCTGACGAGGCCGGGCACTCCGAGGGCGCGCTGCGCGGGGTCCGCCACGCCCTCGCCGGCGGCGCGGAGCGCGTGCTGCTCGTGCCGGGCGATACGCCGCTGCTCGACCCGGCCGAGCTCGACGAGCTGCTCGCGCGCGGCGCCCGCGACCGGCTGGGGGCCGTCGTCGTCCCCGACCGCCACGGCACGGGCACGAACGCCCTGCTCTTGGCGCCCCCCGACGCCATCGTCCCGAGCTTCGGCCCCGGCTCCCGCGAGCGCCACGCGAGCGCCGCCGCCGCGGGCGGCGTCGCTCACGTGGTCGAGCCGCTCCCGTCGCTGGCGCTCGACGTCGACACGCCGGAGGACCTCGCCGCGCTCGCCGGCGCGCTCGCGGGACGCCGTGGCGTCGCCGTCTCGACGCGCGCCGCCCTAGCCGAGCTCGAGGGCCCGAGCGTCCGCCGTGCGCCGAATTCGAGCGCTCGAGCGTCCGCCGCGCGGTGCTGACCTGACGCTGGTGCTCACCGCGCTGCCCGGGCTGCCGGCCGTGCGTCCCGGGGACGACCTCGGCGCGCTCCTCGCGGCCGCCGCGCCGCCCGACCTCGCCGACGGCGACGTGCTGGCCGTGGCCCACAAGGTGGTCTCGAAGGCGGAGGGCCGCGTGCGCCGCCTCGCCGAGATCGTTCCCGGCGACCGCGCCCGGGCGCTCGCCGCCGAGCACGGCAAGGACGCGCGCGTGGTGCAGGCGGTGCTCGACGAGTCGCGCGCGCTGCTGCGGGCCGACCACGGCGTGCTCGTCTGCGAGACGCGGCACGGGCTGGTGTGCGCGAACGCCGGCGTCGACCGCTCGAACCTCGCCGCCGACGAGGAGCTGCTGCTGCTTCCCGAGGATCCCGACGCCTCGGCCAGCGCGCTGCGGGCGCGCATCGCGGCGGAACGTGGCGTCCGTCCCGCCGTGATCGTCACCGACTCGTTCGGACGCGCATGGCGGATCGGCGAGGTGGACGTCGCGATCGGCGCCGCGGGCGTCGTGCCGCTCGAGACCTGGCGTGGGCGCGCGGACGCGTTCGGGCGCGAGCTGCACGTGACGACGATCGCGGTGGCCGACGCGCTCGCCGCGGCGGCGGACCTGGCGCGCGCCAAGGACTCGGCCGAGCCCGCCGTTCACGTGCGCGG
>JBLNDU010000127.1:0-9528 GCA_050261935.1 Nocardioidaceae bacterium
GCCGAGCGCGGCTACATCGACGACGTGATCGTCCCGCACGAGACGCGCCCGCGGCTGATCAACGCGCTCGAGATGCTGCAGACGAAGCGCGTGCCGGGACCGAAGCGCAAGCACGGCAACATCCCGCTTTAGGCGTGCGGGCTCGCCGCTGCGCCGCCGCGACGGCCTGACCGGCTACAGCCGCACGCTGCCTGCCCGCACGGCGCCCGCCCGCTCCGCCTCGAGCAGCGCATGGCACAGCGCGAGGTCCTGGATCGCGAGGCCGGTGGAGTCGAACAGCGTCACCGCCGCCGCCGAGGAGCGGCCCGGGGCGCGGCCGGTCAGCACCTCGCCGAGCTCCGTGACGCGCTCGCGCCCGACGAGCCCGGCCTCGACCGCGCGCGTCAGCTCGCCGCCGTGCGAGGCCTGCACCCACTCGTCGCAGAACAGCTCGGCGCGCGCCACGGCGTCGGGCTCGGCCTCTGCCTTGCCGGGCCCGTCGGCGCCCAGCATGTTGAGGTGCAGGCCGGGCCGGAGGTCGCCGGCGCGCACGACCGGCTCCGCGCCCGGGGTGACGCACGTCACCACGTCGCAGCCCAGCGCGTCCTCGCGCCGGCCCGCCTCCCAGCCGAGCTCGCCGGCCAGCGCGCCGGCGGCGTCGGGATCGGGGTCGAAGCACACGCCCGGCCCGTACTCGGCGGCGGCCAGGCAGCGTGCCGCCCAGGCGCCGTGGAGCCCGCACCCGATCACGCCCACGCTCGCGGCGTCCTCGCGTCCCAGCTCCTGCGCGGCCACCACGGCGACCGCCCCCGTCCGGAGCGCCGTCACCGCACGCACGTCGACGAGCGCCAGCGGGCGGCCGTCCTCGCTCGAGGAGACGCAGATCAGCCCCATGACGACCGGCAACCCGAGCCGCGGATTGTGCGGGAACGAGGTGACCCACTTGAGGATCGCGAGGCCGCCGCCCTTGGCGGGCATCGCTCGGAAGTCGCCCCCCGGCGGCACCTGCAGGTAGAGCTTGGCGGGCATCTCCCACTCGCCCGTCGCGAAGCGCACGAAGCCGTCGCGCACCCGCTCGACGGCCTCGAGCGGGCTGATCGCGGCGAGCACGGTCCGCTCGTCGAAGACGAGGAGCTCCGGCATGGCGGAGCAGTATCGGGCGAGCGGCCGCCGGAACGCATTGAGCCGCACGGGCCGCTCTGTAGCCTTCGCGCATCGTGGCCCGGAACGGCAGGCACCGACCACCCCGCCCGCGCATCGAGCTGCGCCAGACGAGCGCCTCGCCCGAAGAGGCGGCCGCGATCGCGGCCGCCATCGAGCAGTTCATGCGTGACACGGCGCCGCCGCCCGTGTCGGCCGGGCCGCCGACGAGTCGCTGGCTGCGCGCCGCGCTGTTCGAGGGGGCCCGGCTCGAGCCGGGCGCGCCCTCGCCCTGGGGCGACCCCGAGCCCTGGGGAAGCCGGGCCGCCGCCTGAACGAGCCCGAGGGCCCTTGATCGAGCGCGAGCTGACACCGGAGGCTACGCAGAAGCTCGTCGACTCGGGCGCCGCCTCGCTCGTCGACGTGCGGCGCGACGACGAATGGCAGGAGGCGCGCATCCCGGGCGCCGGCCACCTGCCGCTCGACCGGCTCGCGGCGCGCGCCGCCGAGCTCGACCGCTCGCGGCCGGTCGTGTTCTACTGCCGCGTGGGCGAGCGCTCGCTGCTGGCCGCCGACGCCTGTCGCGCCTCGGGCATCGAGGCGGCGAGCATGGCGGGCGGCATCCAGCTCTGGCGAGCGGAGGGCCGCCCCACGGAGTAGCGCGCAGGGCCCGGGCCCGAGAATGGGCGCGCCGCGGCTCAGGCGGATAGGCGAAATCCCGGCCGGGATTGGCTATATTGGTCCTTCCCGACCAGGAGCAGGGGCGATGGAACCGACCGCGGCTCCGGCCAAGCGCCACGGCCGGAAGGGCTCGATCGAGAATCCGGAGGTGCTCGAGGACGTACCGGGCGAGGTGATCCCGATCCTCGAGCGCGAGTTCGACGACTTCGACAACGAGGCCGAGAAGTTCCTCGCCGGCTCGACGGCGGAGGACGAGTTCATCGGCTTCCGGCTCAGGCAGGGCGTCTACGGCCAGCGCCAGCCGGACGTCCAGATGATCCGCGTCAAGCTTCCCTTCGGCGGCGTCAACCCCGAGCAGATGGAGGCCTTCGCGGACGTCGTCGAGCGCTACGCGCCGCTCCGCAAGGCGCACGTCACGACCCGCCAGAACGTGCAGATCCACCACGTGCCGCTGCGCGACGCGGCGGCGGCGATCCGCGAGCTCGGCGAGGCCGGGCTGTCCTCGCGCGAGGGCTGTGGCAACACGGTCCGCAACGTCACCGGCGATCCCTGGGCCGGGATCTGCGAGGGCGAGCCCTTCGACCCGACGCCCTACGTGGGCGCCTACGTGCGCTACTTCGTCCGCCACCCCACCACACAGCTGATGCCGCGCAAGGTGAAGACCGCCTTCACCGCCACCGACGAGGACCGCGCGATCACGGGCATACACGACATCGCCTACATCCCGCGCATACGCGACGGTCGGCGCGGATTCGAGCTGCGCGTCGGCGGCGGCACGTCGATCATGCCGCGCATCGCGCCGACGTTGTACGACTTCGTCGGCGCCGACGACGGCGAGTACCTCAAGGTCGCCGAGGCCGTCTTCCGCATCTTCGACCGCCAGGACTGGCTGCGCAAGAATCGCGCCCGCGCGCGGCTCAAGGTGTTCGTCGACAAGTTCGGGATCGACGAGCTGCGCCGCCAGGTCGAGCAGGAGCTCGAGGGCGGCTGGGTCGCGGAGCGCGACTTCGACCCCGCGCCGCTGCTCTACCTGGACGACGAGGAGGCGCACGCCCCCGCCCCGCCCGTGAGCTGGGCGAGCCCGAACGGCGACGGCTCGGAGCTCGAGCGCTTCCGCGCCTCGAACGTGCGCCCCCAGCGCCAGCCGGGCTTCTCGAGCATCGAGGTGAAGGTCGAGCGCGGCGACCTGACGCCGGAGCAGTTCCGCGGGCTCGCCGAAGTGATGCGCCGCTACTCGGGCGGCTACGCGCGCACCACCGTCGGCCAGAACCTCGTGCTGCGCTGGGTGCGCGACGAGATGGTCTACGAGGCCTGGCGCGCCCTCTCCGCGCTCGGGCTCGGCGACGCCGGCGCCCAGCAGGTGAACGACGTCGTGAGCTGCCCGGGCACCGACTCGTGCAAGCTCGGCATCACGAGCTCGATGGGGCTCAACCGCGCCGTGCGCGAGCGCGTCGAGGCGCTGGACATCAGGGACCCGCTCACGCGCGCGGTGCACATCAAGATGTCGGGCTGCCCGAACGGCTGCGGGCAGCATCACATCGCGAGCATCGGCTTCTACGGCGCCTCGATCAAGGTCGGCGAGCGCACCCTGCCCGCCTACATTCCCCACGTCGGCGGCACCTACGAGGGGGGCCTCGTGGGCTACGGCAGGCGGCTCAAGGCGCGCCTGCCGGCCAAGCGCGTGCCCGAGGCGGTCGAGCGCTGGCTGCGGATGTACGAGGCCGAGCGCCGCGACGGCGAGCCGTTCGAGGCGTACGTCGAGCGCGTCGGCGAGGGCCGCTTCGAGGACGAGGTGCGTGAGCTCGCCATGCCGGTCGAGTTCGGCATCGACACCGTGAGCGACTTCGTCGACTGGAGCCGCGACCGGCCGTTCGCCGTCGTGCGCGGGGAGGGCGAGTGCGCGATCTAGCCGCGCAGGCGCACGCGCAGCCCGCGCACGCGCTCGGATCCGCCCAACCGGCGCTCGCGCCAGCGCGGGCGGCGCCGCCGGGGCGCAAGCGGCTCGCGGCGGCGCCTCCCCCCGCGAACGCCCGCGAGGTCTCCCACCTGCGCGCGCTCGAGGCGGAGTCGATCCACATCCTGCGCGAGGTCGTGGCCGAGCTCGCGCGCCCCGTGCTGCTGTTCTCGGGCGGCAAGGACTCGGCCGTGCTGCTGCGGCTCGCCGAGAAGGCCTTCTGGCCGGCGCGCCTGCCGTTCCCGGTCCTGCACGTCGACACGGGCCACAACTTCCCGGAGGCGATCGAGTTCCGCGACCGGCGTGTCGCCGAGCTCGGGGCCAGGCTGATCGTGGCGTCGGTGCAGGAGACGATCGACAGCGGCCGCGTGCAGGAGGTGAGCGGCCCGCGCGGCTCTCGCAACCGCCTCCAGTCCGTGACGCTCCTCGACGCGCTCGAGCAGCACGGCTTCGACGCCGCCTTGGGCGGCGCCCGCCGCGACGAGGAGCGGGCCCGGGCCAAGGAGCGCGTGCTCTCGTTCCGGGACGACTTCGGGCAGTGGGACCCGAGGGCGCAGCGGCCCGAGCTGTGGAGCCTCTACAACGGCTTCGTCCAGCCCGGGGAGCACGTCAGGGTGTTCCCGCTGTCGAACTGGACCGAGCTCGACGTCTGGCAGTACGTGCGCGAGGAGCGCCTCGAGCTGCCGTCGATCTACTTCGCCCACCGCCGTCGCGTGTTCGAGCGCGACGACATGCTCTACGCGGTCTCGCCCTGGAGCGAGCTGCTGCCGGGCGAGGAGCCGTTCGAGGAGTCGGTGCGCTTCCGCACGGTGGGCGACATGAGCTGCACGGGCGCGGTGCGCTCGACCGCCGCGACGCTCGACGCGGTCGTCGCCGAGATCGCCGCCACGCGCGTCACCGAGCGCGGCGAGACGCGCGCCGACGACCGCGTGAGCGAGGCGGCGATGGAGGACCGCAAGCGGGAGGGCTACTTCTGAGCCCCGCCGCGGGGACGCCGGCGCCGGGAAGCTTCGCGGCCCACCGCTCGGACCTGCTGCGGATCGCCACCGCCGGCTCGGTCGACGACGGCAAGTCCACCCTGATCGGGCGCCTGCTGTACGACTCGCGGGCCGTCCCGGACGATCAGCTCGAGCAGGTCGAGCGCGCCAGCCGCGACCGCGGGGACGGCTACGTGAACCTCGCGCTGCTGACCGACGGCCTGCGCGCCGAGCGCGAGCAGGGCATCACGATCGACGTGGCCTACCGCTACTTCGCCACCCCGTGGCGGAAGTTCGTGCTGGCCGACACGCCGGGCCACGAGCAGTACACGCGCAACATGGTCACGGGCGCCTCGACCGCCGACCTGGCGCTGATCCTGATCGACGCGCGCAACGGCGTCCTGCGCCAGTCGCGCCGCCACGCCGTGATCGCCTCGCTGCTGCGGATCCCCCACGCCGTGGTCTGCATCAACAAGATGGACCTGGTCGGCTTCGAGGAGTCGACCTTCGACGCGATCGCGCGCGAGTTCGCCGGCTGGGCGGCGCGACTCGGGCTGCGCGACGTGAGCTTCATCCCCACCTCCGCCCTGCACGGCGACAACGTCGTGGGGCGCTCGCGGCGGACTCCCTGGTACGCCGGCCCGTCGCTGCTCGACTACCTCGAGCGGCTCGAGATCGCTCGCGACCGCAACCTCGACGACGTGCGCTTCGCGGTGCAGTGGGTGGTGCGGCCGATGGACGACGGCTGGCACGACTACCGCGGCTACGCCGGCCAGGTGGCGGCCGGCGTGCTGCGCCCCGGCGACGAGGTGACCGTGCTGCCGTCGGGCGCGCGCTCGCGGATCGCGGCGATCGACACCGCGGACGGACCGCTCGAGGAGGCGCACCCGCCGCTGTCGGTGACGCTGCGGCTCGAGGACGACCTCGACGTCGCGCGCGGCGACATGATCTGCGCTCCCGCCGACGCGCCCGAGCCGCGCCGCGAGCTCGACGCCACCGTCTGCTGGATGTCGGAGCGCCCCCTGCAACGCGGGGCGCGGCTGCGGATCAAGCACACGACGCGCACGGCGCTCGCCAAGGTGAGCGAGCTGCGTTACGCGCTCGACGTCGACACGCTGACGCGCGACGCCTCCGTGCAGCAGCTCCGGCTGAACGAGATCGGCCAGCTGCGGCTGCGCCTGTCGGCGCCGCTCGTGGCCGACGACTACGCCCGCAACCGCACGACCGGGAGCTTCATCCTGGTCGACGAGTCGACCGGCGAGACGGTCGGCGCCGGCATGGTGGGCGACGCCGGCCCGGCCTGAGCGCTCGCGCCCGCCGGGGCCGGAGCGTCAGGCCGCCAGTCAGCGCAGGGGCGCGAGCCGCGCGGCGCGCGCCCTCGCCGCCAGCAGGGTCGCCGGCACCAGCTCCAGCCGCGCGCTCACGCTGCGGCCAGCGAGCCGGCCGCGCACGCGCGAACCGCGCACGAGGAGCGTGCCGTGCGGCGCGGCGCGGCCGCCGATCCGCAGGCTCCCGCGCGGGCGCCTCCCGCCGAAGTCCCGCAGCGTGCCGCTCACCGTCACCCCGGGCAGGTACTGCAGGCGCTCGAGCCTGAGCACGCCGAAGATGCTCAGCCGGTAGCTCCCCCCGCGCAGCCCCCCGCCGCGAGGGACGCCGTTTCCGTCCGACTCGACGAACAGCCCTGTCAAGGAGTCCGCGAACACGTCGCGCAGCGTGAGGGCCACCGCCGCCACGGTGCGGCCGCGGAGCCCGCTCGCACCCGGCGCCGGGCGCAGCTGGCGCAGCCGCGTGGGAGGCGGCACGACGGGTGGGAACCCGCGTCGCACGGCGGGGCAGCGCCGCGGCAGCGGGGCGCCGGCGAAGAAGAGCGTGAACGCGCGCTGCGCGCAGGCACTCGTGTCCGTACCGAGCACGGAGTGCCCGGTCGCTGGCGCGACGAGGAGGTGCGCGCGCGCGAACAGCGAGGCCACGCGGCGCGCGCCCTCGACCGGAGTGCGGAGGTCGTCGTCGCCCTCGAGCAGCAGCACGGGCACGTCCGGCAACGGCCCGCCCCCGATGGCCGGCGCGGCCGCCGCGGCTGGCCAGCGCGAGCAGAGCCGGAGCGTGTCGCTGTCGAGCGCGGTCAGGCGGTCGAAGGGGCGGAATGCCGAGCTCGGCAGCGCCGCCGCGAAGTGCCCGGCCTGGCCCGGGCGCTCCGCGAACGGAGCCGTGCGGGCCCACGGGAGCGGCGCCTCCTCGCAGGTCGTGGCCGCGTAGAGCGCCGCGCTCAGCACGCGCGGCGCCGGCGGCTTGCCCTCGAGCTCGATCGCGCGTCGCTTCAGCCTCAGCAGCGGCGCGGTGTCGCCTCGCAGCGCCGCCAGCACCGTGCCCGGCACCTCGGCCCGCAGCGGGGGATCGAAGTCGCCCGCGAGCAGGATCGCGAAGAGGTCGGCGCGCGACAGCCGGGCGCGTCGCGGCCGGCCGCGAGGATCGACCACGCGGCCGTGAAGCGGCCCACGGGCGAGGCGCGCCACGAGCCGCTCGAGGTCCCGCACGGGCCAGCGGGTGAAGCGCCCGCAGCCCGCGCGGCAGAGCCCGCGGAGCGCGCGCGGCAGCGCCCGCATCGTGTCGAGATAGAGCGGATCGGGGCCGCCCGGCTCGACCACCGAGTCGAGCACGAGCCGCTCGACGTGGTCGGGGTAGCGCTGCGCGTAGGCCAGCGCCACCTTCGTTCCGTACGAGACGCCGAACAGCGCGACGCGCGCTACGCCGAGCTCGCGGCGCAGCGCCTCGATGTCCTCGACGGACTCGCGCGTCGTGTAGAGCGCCCGGCGCGGCCCCAGGCGCAGCGCGCAGTCGCCCGCCGCCCGCCCGGCGTCCAGCAGGTTCGACCGCTCGAGCCGCTGGCAGCGCAGGAGACCGGAGCCGCCCGTGCCGCGCTGGTCGAAGACGATCAGGTCGCGCCGGGCGTAGGCGCCGGAGAGGAGCCCGAGCGAGTCGTCGTCGAACGCCTCCGTGGCCGACTGCCCGGGACCGCCGGCGAGCGCGACGGTCGCGCCGAGCGCCGGTCCGCGCGCTGCCCGAAGCCGTTTGACGAGCAGCGACACCTGCCCTGGCACCGCCCCGCCGCGGTCGAGCGGAACGCTCAGGCGAGCGCACTCGAAGCCGTTCGCCTCGCAGCGCTCGAAGCGGAGCGCGGCGTGCGCCGGTGCGGCCGCAAGCAGCGCGGCCAGCCCGGCCAGGAGCGCCGCGGCTCGCCTCACCGACCGGTCATCCGGCCGCCAAGACCTCGCAGGCACTACGCTGTGCGCCCGCGATGTTCTCGAAGGTGCTGGTAGCGAACCGCGGCGAGATCGCCATCCGGGTGATGCGCACCCTAGAGGAGCTCGGCATCGGGAGCGTGGCGGTCTACTCCGAGCCGGACCGGGACGCGCCGCACGTGCGTCGCGCCGACGAGGCCTACCTGCTCGGCCCCGGTCCCGCCGCCGAGAGCTACCTGCGGGTCGACAAGCTGCTCGAGGTCGCCCAGCAGGCCGGCGCCGAGGCGATCCACCCCGGCTACGGCTTCCTGGCCGAGAACGCGCCCTTCGCCCGCGCCTGCGAGGAGGCCGGCATCGTCTTCATCGGCCCGCCCGCCTCCGCGATCGACGCGATGGGCTCGAAGACCGCCGCGCGCGAGCTGATGCACGCGGCCGGCGTGCCGATCGTGCCCGGCACCACCGAGCCGGTCGACACGGTCGAGCACGCGCGCGAGCTGATCGGCGACCTGATCCACTACCCCGTCGCGATCAAGGCGGCCGGCGGCGGCGGCGGCAAGGGCTTCCGGGTCGCGCTCGACGATGAGTCGCTCGACGACGCCTTCGAGGGCGCGGCGCGAGAGGGCGAGAAGTTCTTCTCCGACCCCACCGTCTACATCGAGCGCTACCTGGCCGACCCGCGCCACGTGGAGGTGCAGGTCCTGGCCGACGGCCACGGCAACGTCGTGCACCTGTTCGAGCGCGACTGCTCGGTGCAGCGCCGTCACCAGAAGGTGATCGAGGAGAGCCCGGCGCCCATGATCGACCCCGAGCTGCGCGAGCGCATCGGCCAGATCGGCGTGGACGCTGCGCGCGCAGTCGACTACCGCTCCGCCGGCACGATCGAGGGCCTCTACGAGAACGGCGAGTACTTCTTCCTCGAGATGAACACGCGCGTGCAGGTGGAGCACTGCGTGACCGAGATGGTCACCGGCATCGACATCGTGCGGGAGCAGATCCGCATCGCCGCCGGCGAGCCGCTCTCGTTCCGCCAGGAGGACGTGGTGGTGCACGGGCACGCGATCGAGTGCCGCATCAACGCCGAGGACGCCTCGAAGCGGTTCGCGCCCGCGCCGGGCAGGATCGGCGCCTACCGCGAGCCGTCCGGCCCCGGCGTGCGGGTCGACTCGGGCGCCGAGGAGGGCTACGAGGTGCTCCCGCTCTACGACCCGATGATCGCGAAGCTGATCACCTGGGACCTCGACCGCGAGCAGTGCACGAAGCGGATGATCCGCGCGCTGCGCGAGTACGAGATCGCGGACGTCACGACGCTGATCCCGTTCCACATCGAGCTGCTCGGCACGGAGCAGTGGGCTCGCGGCGAGACCTGCCGCGACCTGGTCGAGGACCGCGCCTGGCTCGCCGACCTGGCCGCGCCGCCGCCCGAGCCGCCGGCCGAGGAGGGCGAGGAGGAGGAGAAGGTCGAGCGCGAGTACGCCGTCGAGGTTTCGGGCCGCCGCTTCGACGTCAAGGTGATCGGGGCGCCGGTCGCCTTCAACGGTGCCGGACCCGCGCCGGGCGC
>JBLNDU010000128.1:0-4094 GCA_050261935.1 Nocardioidaceae bacterium
CGGGTCAGGGTGTCGGGCCCGCTGGAGGTGTTCGCGTCGGGGTTCGCCGCTGAGCTTGCGCGTCTGGGCTACCGGCGCGTGCCGGTCGTCTTTCAGCTGCAGTTGATGGCGCACGCGAGCCGTTGGCTGCAGCGCGTGGGGCTCGGCGCGGACGAGCTGACGAGCGAGGTCGTGGAGCGGTTCTTGGCCGAGCGGCGGGCGGCGGGCTACACGAACTACGTGACGGCGCGGGCGATGGCGCCGCTGCTTGGGTATCTGCGCGGCCTTGGCGTCGCGCCGGCGGCATCGCCGCGCCCGGCGGTCGGCGCGGTCGAGGTGTTGCTGGCTGACTACCGCGAGTACCTGACGGTCGAGCGCGGGCTGACGGCGGACACGATCGAGGGCTACGCGCTGGCGGTGCGACCGTTCCTCGATGGTCGTCTGCGTGACGGCGACGAGCTCGACCTGGGTGGGCTGAGCGCGGCGGATGTCGTGGCGTTCGTCGTCGCCCGGTGTCCCGTGCAGTCGCGTGGGGCGGCGAAGATGACGGTGACCGCCCTGAGGTCGCTGCTGGGGTTCTTGCATCTGCGCGGTCTGATCGCTGGGCCGCTGGCTGAGGCGGTGCCGTCGACGGCGTCGTGGCGGCTGTCGGGGCTGCCGCGCGCGCTGGAGCCCGAGCAGCTGGAGGCGCTGCTTGGGTCATGCGACCGCAGCACTGCGACCGGGCGCCGCGATTACGCGGTGCTGGTGACGCTCGGGCGGCTGGGGCTGCGCGCCGGCGAGGTCGCCGCGCTGAAGCTCGAGGACGTCGACTGGCGCGCCGGCGAGCTGAGCATCGCCGGCAAGGGGCGACGCGCCGAGCGGCTGCCGCTGCCCGAGGATGTCGGCGAGGCGATCGTCGCCTACCTGCAAGATGGTCGGCCGGCGACCACGCAGGATCGGTCGCTGATCGTGCGCGTCCGGGCGCCGCACCGCGGCCTGACCGGCGGCGGGATCACGCAGATCGTGTTCGCCGCGGCAGGCCGCGCCGGGCTCGGCCCGATCTACTCACACCGGCTGCGCCACACGGCCGCCACACAGATGCTGCGGGCCGGCGCCAGCCTTGAGGAGATCGGGCAGGTGCTGCGCCATCGCCAGGTGCTGACGACCGCGATCTACGCCAAGGTCGACCGCGAAGCGCTGCGCCAGCTCACACGGCCGTGGCCCGAGACGGAGGGCCGCTCGTGATCGCGCTGGAGGACCGGCTTCAGGGGTATCTGGCGGTGCGCCGCGCGCTTGGCTATCGGCTGGCGCGCGCCGAGAAGCTGCTGGGCCAGTTCATCGCCTGGATCAACGAGCGCGGCGAGCAGACGATCACGACCGCCTCGGCGCTCGCGTGGGCGACCCTGCCACCGGCGACCGGCTCGGGCTGGCACGCCCACCGCCTCTCGGTCGTCCGCGGGTTCGCCGCGCACGTGCACGCGCTGGACCCCGTCCACGAACTGATCCCGCAGGACCTGCTGCCCCAGCGGCCGCGGCGCGCGGTGCCCTACCTCTACAGCGACGCCGAGATCCGGGCGCTGATGGAAGCCTCGTGCGTGATCCCGACGCCGCACCGCGCCGCGACGATGCGCGCGCTGATCGGGCTGCTGGCGGTGACAGGGATGCGGATCGGCGAGGCGATCCGCCTCAACCAAGGAGACATCGACCACCAGCGCGGCATGCTCACCGTCGTCGAGAGCAAGTTCGGCAAGTCCCGCCAGCTCGCCGTGCACGCGACGACGACCGCGGCGCTGCGCGCCTACCTGGCTCGCGGCGACCGGCCGATCCCGGCCGAGCCGACCGATGCCGTGTTCACGTCGGCGACCGGGACGCGCTTGACCTACTGCAACGTGCACCTGGCGTTCAAGCGGATCGTCGCGCACGCCGGCCTTGCGCCGCGCTCGACGGTCTGCCGGCCGAGGCCGCATGACCTGCGCCACACGTTCGCGGTCAACACGCTGCTTGACGCCTACCGCGATGAGATCGGCGACGGCGAGCAGATCCAGGCCTGGATCGCGCTGCTGTGCACCTACCTCGGGCACGTCAACCCCGGATCCACGTATTGGTATCTGCAGGCAGCGCCGGAGCTGCTCGCGCTCGCAGCCGACCGACTCCAGCGCGTCGAGGAAGGTGCGCGATGAGCCTGCTCGCGCCGACGCTGCAAGCGTTCTTCACCGAGCGGCTGACCGGCCAGAAACACGCCAGCGCACACACGATCGCCGCCTACCGCGACACGATCCGGATGCTGCTGGCGTTCGCCGCCCAGCACAGCGGCAAGGCACCTAGCGACCTCGACATCGACGACCTCCAAGCGCCGCTGATCGGCATGTTCCTGGACCACCTCGAGCACGAGCGCGGCAACACGATCCGCACCCGCAACGCGCGCCTGGCCGCGATCCGCGCGCTGTTCCGCTACGCCGCGCTCAAACACCCCGAGCACGCCGCCACGATCCAGCGCGTCCTGGCTATCCCGACCAAACGCCACGACCAGGCCCTGGTCACGTTCCTCACCGACCACGAGCTCGAGGCGCTGCTCGCCGCCCCCGACCAGTCGACCTGGATCGGCCGCCGCGACCACGCGCTGATCCTGCTCGCCGCCCAGACCGGGCTACGCGCCAGCGAGCTCATCGGCCTGGCCTGCGGCGACCTGCGCCTCGGCGTCGGCGCGCACGTCAGCTGCCTCGGCAAGGGTCGCAAGCAGCGCATCACGCCGCTGACCAAGCAGACCATCACGGTCATGCACGCCTGGACACGCGAACGCGCCGGACAGCCAAGCGACCCGCTGTTCGCCACCAGCACCGGCCGCCCGCTGACCCGCGACGCGCTCGAGCGGCGCCTGACCAAGCACGCCGCCACCGCCGCGGCGGCCTGCCCGTCGCTCGCCGCCAAGACCATCACGCCGCACGTGCTGCGGCACACCGCCGCGATGCGTCTACTGCACGCCGGCGTCGACACCACCGTGATCGCGCTCTGGCTCGGCCACGAGCAGATCCAGACCACCCACATCTACCTGCACGCCGACCTCGCGATCAAAGAGAAGGCGCTCGCAAAGACGACGCCTCCAACCGCCAAGCCGGGCCGCTATCAGCCCACCGACCCCGTCCTCGCGTTCCTCGACGCGCTCTGACTATGCCGACCGAATCCCACACGCACCCGCCCTGAGCAGGACCTTCTCGCACGAGTCGGCATAACACACGAGTCGACATAGTGGACGTTATGCCGACGTCGGCATAGCCGGCACAAGCAGCGAAACGTCTGCGATCTGTTGCCCGAGCGCGACCGCGACACCGTCCGCGGCCGGATGCGCGCGGCGTGGTCGCTGACCGACCCCCAGCTCGCCGAGCAACGGCTGCAGCTGCTCGCCTCGGAGCTCAACCGGACCTGGCCCGACGCGGCCGCCTCGCTGCGGGAGGGGATGCCCGAGACGCTGACGTTGATGCGGCTGGGGATCACCGGGCAGCTGGCCAAGACGCTGTGCTCGACGAACCCGTGCGAGTCGATGATCGAGATCGTCCGCTACACCCAGCGCAACGTGAAGCGCTGGCGCGACGGCGACATGCGCACGCGCTGGACGGCCGCGGGCATGCTCGTCGCCGAGCAGCAGTTCCGCCGGATCATCGGCTACCGCGACCTCGCCACGCTCGTCATCGCCGTCGAGCGCCACGCGCTCCGCACCACCCCCCTCAAGCCCGACCGCGAGCAGGTCGCCGAGCCCGTTACAGTCTGACCGTCACCGATCGGGATCGCCGCTGAAGTTCTACGACGATCCGGACAACCTTGCTCGGGCGGTTCACCGCCCGAGCGGCGTCGCGTCGTTCGAAGGCTTCGACAGCGCATCCGTTTGGCATGCGCTGGCGGGGGTCACGCTGGCTCGGGCGTCGGCTGGTGCTGGCGTGGCGGCGCTCGCCGTGGTTGGGATCGGCGATGCTTGGCTTGGTGGTGTGCCGATTACTGAGAGGCGGCTGGCGGCGCTGGCAGCGCTGCTGCTTGCGGTTGCGACGCTGGTGTTGGCGGTGGTCGTCGCGGTCGCGGCGTTTCCGCGCGGGCTTGTGTTGCTGGGCTGCGTCGGGGTGGCGTTCGTGTTCGCTTGGTAT
>JBLNDU010000129.1:0-3737 GCA_050261935.1 Nocardioidaceae bacterium
GTGTCCATCGCGCAGAAGACGATCCCCTTGTCGCGGTACTCCTGCTTGAGCCCCTCGTAGAACGGCTCCTGGCGCCAGACGCCCACGACGCCGGCGAGGTGCTCGCGCTCCGCCTGCGGGATGCCGAGCTTCTCGTAGGTGTCCTTGATGTCCTCCGGCACCTCGTCCCAGCTGTCGTACCGGCCCGCCTCGGGCGGCGAGTAGAGCACGAGGTCGTCGAAGTTCAGGTCGGAGAGGTCGACGCCCCACGTGGGGATGGGCTTGCGCTCGAAGATCGCGTACGACTTGAGCCGCTTCTCGCGCATCCACTCGGGCTCGCCCTTGACGCGCGACAGCTCCTCGATCACCTCGCGGGAGACGCCCTTCCTCGCGACGAGCTGGCCCTGCTCGTTCTCCGCGATGCTGCTGGGCTTGGCGATTCGGGTCTTGTCGGTGGCTGCCATTCGATCCCTCGTCGGGGGCGGAAATCCGTTCGGTTCGGTCGGATATCGAATGGTAGCGGCGCGGGGGGCGCTCCGCACCCAACCTGACCCGCCAGGTCGGAATTAGGTTACCCTAACCCGCGTGGTGTCGGAGCGGCTCAGCGGCACGCCGCGCGCGGCTGCGATCGGGCTCGCCAGCGACGCGAGGTAACCCTCCCATGTCGCGCAGGAACCTGCTCATTCTCGCCGCGCTCGCCGGACTGCTCGTGGTGGCGGCGTTCGTGGGCGTGGTGCTCGCCACGTCCGGCGGGTCGGACGAGCAGGTCACCGTCTACTCGGCCCGCTCGCACTACGGCGAGGAGCGCCCGTTCGAGCGGTTCGCCTCGCGCACCGGCACGGACGTGACCCTGTTCGGCGGCTCGGCCTCCGAGCTCTACGAGCGGCTCGTCACCGAGGGCCGCCGCACGCGCGCCGACCTGCTCGTGACCGTTGACGGAGCGAACCTGTGGCGGGCGAAGCAAGCCGGCCTCCTGCAGCCGGTGCGCTCGCGGGCGCTCGCGGCGAGCGTCCCCGCCTCGCTGCGCGACCCCGACGGCGCCTGGTACGGGCTCACGGTGCGGGCGCGCACGATCGTGCGCTCGACCGAGCGCGTTCCCGCGAACGCCGTCACGACCTACGAGGGGCTCGGCGACCCGCGCTGGAAGGGCCGGCTCTGCCTGCGCTCGGGCACGAGCGAGTACAACGTCTCGTTCGTCGCCGACCGGCTGGCGAAGGACGGGCGCGCGCGCACGGAGCGGATGCTGCGCCGCTGGATGGCGAACGACCCGCAGGTGTACGGGTCCGACGTTGACGTGCTCGAGGCGATCGAGGCCGGCCGCTGCGACGTCGGCCTGGCCAACTCCTACTACCTGGGCCGCGAGCTCGCCGAGAAGCCGGACTTCCCGGTCGCGCTCGTGTGGGCCGACCAGCGCGGGCGCGGCACGCACGTGAACCTGTCCGGCATCGGCGTGGTCCGCCACGCGCCCAACCCGGAGGCTGCACGCGAGCTGCTCGAGTTCCTCACGCGCCCCGCGCAGCAGGCCACGCTCGCCCGCAACAACCACGAGTTCGCGGCCGATCCGGCGATCCCGCCGACACCCGAGATCGCGCGCTTCGGCCGCTTCAAGCGCGACCCGATCGACGTCGCCGGCGCCGGCCGCCATCTGGGGGAGGCGGTGCGGCTGATGAACGAGGTGGGGTGGGACTGAGCGCCGCGGTGCGGCGCCCGCGCTCGCTCCGAGCGCCCCGACTGGCGCGGCCCGACGGGTGGGCGGCGCTCACGCTCGCGCTGGCGCTGCTCGTGGCCGGCCCGCTGATCGGGCTGCCGGTCGCCTTCCTCGCCGACCGCGGCGAGGGCCTTCGCCGCTTCTCGAGCTTCGTGCCCGAGGCGCTCGCGAACACGGCCGTGCTGCTCGTGGGCGTCGGCGTGGGCACGCTCGTGCTCGGCACGGCGCTCGCGGCGCTCGTGTCCTTCTTCGACTTCCCGGGGCGCGGCTTCGCCGACTGGGCGCTCGTCCTCCCACTCGCCGTGCCGGGCTACGTGTTCACCCTGTTCGCGCTCGGGGTGCTCGAGTTCCGGCTCCCGGCGCTCCGCTCGCCGGCAGGCGCCGTGGCGATCTTCACGCTCGTGCTCTACCCGTA
Organism: Nocardioidaceae bacterium; assembly: GCA_050261935.1. Classification (GTDB taxonomy): domain Bacteria; phylum Actinomycetota; class Thermoleophilia; order Solirubrobacterales; family Thermoleophilaceae; genus JBLNDU01. Next base: position 2,103 of record JBLNDU010000129.1, read on the forward strand.
CGTCTACCTGCTCGCACGGGGCGCCTTCCTGGCCCAGCCGCGCTCGCTGCTCGAGGCGGCGCGCGGGCTCGGTCTGTCGCGGCGCGCGGCCATCCTCAGGACCGCCGTGCCGCTCGCGCGCCCCGCCATCCTCGCCGGCGTCGCGCTCGCGCTGATGGAGGCGCTGGCCGACTTCGGCACGGTCAACCTGCTCGGCGTGCGGACCTTCACCGACGCCATCTACCGCGTCTGGTTCACCGCCTTCGACCGCGAGGCGGCGATGCAGCTCGCCACGCTGCTCGCGTCGGTCACGCTCACGCTGCTGGCGCTCGAGCGGCTGGCACGCGGCCGCGCCCGCTACCACGCGCACGCGGCGCGCGGCGAGGCGATCGAGCCGGTCCGGCTGCGGGGCGCCGCGGCGCTCGCGGCCATGCTCGCCCCGCTCCTGCTCGTCGGGGTCGTGGTGGCGCTGCCGCTGGCGCAGCTGGCCGTGTGGGCCGTCAACTCGATCCGGGACGGGCTGCTGGCGCCCGAGTTCGCCACGGCCGCCCGCAACAGCCTGCTGCTCGCCGCGATGAGCGCCGTGGTCGTGCCCACCGTGGCCGTCCTGCTCGCCTACGGCCGGCGCGCGAGCCGCTCGGCGGTGGCCGGCTCGGCGGTGCGCGTCGCGACGATCGGCTACGGGCTGCCGGGGTCCGTCGTCGCGGTGGCGGTCTTCGCGCCGCTCGCCTGGCTCGACCACCGGCTCGACGACGCCGCCGGGGTCGGCCTGCTCTTCACCGGCACCGCCGTTGCGCTGTTCGCGGCCTACCTGGTCCGCTTCCTGTCGCTCGCCTTCGGCGCGGTGGACGCGAGCCTCGGCCGCGTCCCGCGCGACCTCGACGAGGCGGCGCGCGGGCTGGGCTCGGACCGGCTCGACGTGCTGGCACGGGTGCACCTGCCGCTCATGCGGGCTGGACTCGTCACCGCCGCGCTGCTCGTATTCACCGAGGTGATGAAGGAGCTCCCCGCCACGATGCTGCTGCGGCCGCTCGGCGGCGACACGCTGGCGATCGCGGTCTGGCAGGCCACGAGCGAGTCGCTCTTCCGCACCGCGGCGCTGCCGGCGCTCCTCATCGTCCTCGTCGGGCTCGTCCCGGTCGTGCTGCTGGTGCGGCTGTCCGGCCGCCGCGGCGCGCCGCTCGACGTGGCGCCCGACCCCGGGGCGCGGCACGAGCCGCCCGTCGAGGGGGCGATGCGGGCGTGAGCGAGGTGCGCCTGAGCGGGGTCTCGAAGCGCTACGGGCGCGTGCTCGCGGTGGACGGCGTGGACCTCGAGCTGCGGCGGGGCGAGCTCATGGCGGTGCTCGGGCCGTCCGGCTGCGGCAAGACGACGCTGCTCCGGCTCGTGGCGGGCTTCGAGCGGCCGGACTCCGGCAGCGTGACCGTCGGCGGCCGCGAGATGGCAGGGCCGGGCGCGTTCGTGCCGCCCGAGCGCAGGGCGGTGGGGATGGTGTTCCAGGACTACGCCCTGTTCCCGCACCTGAGCGTCGTTCGGAACGTGGCGTTCGGGCTCGCGCGGCGCCCGCGCCGCGAGCGCGAGGCGCTCACGAAGCACGCGCTCGAGCTCGTCGGCCTCCAGCACAAGCGCGACCGCTTCCCGCACGAGCTGTCCGGC
>JBLNDU010000130.1:0-3198 GCA_050261935.1 Nocardioidaceae bacterium
GCCCAGAGGGCGTCTCCGACCAGCCCGTCATGCCGCCCGAGGCGGCGGGCGAGCGCTTCCTCGAGCTCAGCGAGCGCGGCGAGGAGGCCGCGCTGGGCGAGCGGCTCGAGCACCTGCGGGCGCGGCGCCGTCTGTGAGCCACGTCACGCTGCTTTGCCGAGATCGTGGCATCCTCTGTCAATGGGGAGGCGAACAAACGTACGTATGGCAGGGACAGCTCAACACCGCCAGCCGGACGATCCGGGAGCACTGCTCGCCACCACGCACGAGGTGGGCGGCGGGCTCCACGTGCGCCTGCGGCTGACACGGCCCTCCGACGCGGAGCCCGTGCGCGCCTTCCTCGAGTCGCTCTCCCCTGAGACGCGGCGGCGGCGCTTCCTCGCCGCCACGCCGGTCGTCACGCCGGCGCTCGTGCGGAGCTTCGCCTTCTACGACCCACGCGAGCGACTCGTGGTCGCGGCCACGGCGCCGATCGACGGCCGCGAGGCGGTGCTCGGGATCGCCGATGTGGCGTTCAGCGGCGCGACGCCGGCCGAGCTCGGCGTAGTCGTGGCCGAGGAACAGCAGGGGAGTGGGATCGGCACGCTGCTGGTGCAGGCCGCGGCCGCGCTCGGCGCGCAGCGCGGCGCCAAGTGGGTGCGCGCCGACATGCTCTGCGACAACGCGCGCATGCTGCGCCTGATGGAGCGGCTCGGGCAGACGGTCCGCACCTACGACGAGGGCACGATGTCCGCCTACACGAAGGTCCCGCTGCGCGGTCGGCGCGCCGCCTGAGGCCTGCCCCGCCTGGGGTAGGGGCCGCGGCGCCGGCCCCGGGTTCGCAACCGCTACGCCGCCGCGCGCGCCGGGGGCACGAAGCGCAGGCCGTCCGGCAGGAACGGGATCACGGCTCGCTTGACGTACTCCGCGCCGCCCGCCACGAGGGCCTTCCGGACGACCGCCGGCGGCAGCGGCGAGAAGCCGTACTCGTCGCGGATGCGGTCCGGCAGCAGCGCGACGGTGATGAAGCTGACCGTCTCGAGCAGCGGCCGGGCGAGCCATGGGAGCGGCGGCTCGAGCACGATCTCGCGCGCGCGGCGGCCGGCCCAGTCGCCCACGTGCAGCACGTCGCCCTCGAGCATCTCGCGGCGGTAGTCGTCGAGGTCGGCCAGCGTGTCGGGCAGGTCGCCGCGGCGCAGCCCGAACAGGCGCCCGACCAGCTTGTAGTCCTCCCAGAGGGCGGCCCGCTCCGGCGGGCTCAGGCGGCGCACGTACTTCTCGTACGCGAGCAGGCTCGAGTCCACGAGCGTGAACAGCACCCAGAGCAGGAGCTCGGGGTCGTCGGCTCGGTACGGCGTGCCGGCCGGGAACCGCCCCGCGGGCTCGCGCAGCCGGCCGCGCACGCGCCGGTGCATCGCCCGCACGCGCCGCGTCGCTCGGTCGGCCTCCGCGCGCGTGCCGAAGCCGATCGTGGACATGATCTCCGCCGTGCGCGCGAGCCGCGCGTAGGGATCCTCGAGCGCGGTCGTGTGAGCCAGGAGCCCCGCCACGGCGAGCGGGTGCGCCGCCTGCATCAGGAGGGCGCGCGGGCCGGCGAGGGCGACGGCCCGCTCGCGCTGCACCACGCGCAGCGGCGAGTCGTCCGTGAAGTAGCCGGCGGCCATCTCCAGCGAGGGTACGCCTCGCCCATGGGGGCGGGACCACGCGGCCGCACCCGCCCCTCGACGTCGCCTAAGGCCTCATCGCAGGCGAATGCCCGATGTCGCCTCGCGGCCTTAGCCGTAGCTTCGCCTCCATGAACGCACAGCTCACTCAGATCGCGGCGAACGAGCGCATCCGCGGGCTCGTGGACGCCGCCGAGCGGGACCGCCGGCTGCCGCGGCGGCGCGGTGCCCAGCGCCGTCCACCGCGGCGGTGGCTCCCCCGCCTACGGCGCGCCTTCGCCTGACCGGCGCGCGCTCGCGCGGATGGATAATGGCGGCGTGCGGCGCGTATCCAGCCCGACGTTCGTGGGCCGCGCCGAGCAGCTCGCCGCCTTCGACTCAGCGCTCGCGCGCGCGGCCGGGGGCCGCCCCGGCGTGCTGCTCCTGGCCGGCGAGTCCGGCGTAGGCAAGACCCGCCTGGTGGGCGAGCTCGCCCGTCGCGCGCTCGAGCGCGACGCGCGCGTGCTCACGGGCGACTGCGTGGAGCTCGGCGAGGGCGAGCTGCCCTACGCCCCGCTCGCCGCGGCGCTGCGAGAGGTCGGCCTGACGCTGCCGCTCGATTCGGACGAGGTCGCCGACCTCGAGCGCTTCTCGCAGTCGCGCCTCTTCGAGCGCCTGCTGGCGCTGCTCGCCGAGCTCTCCGACGAGCGGCCGCTGGTGCTCGTGGTCGAGGACCTCCACTGGGCGGACCGATCGACGCGCGACTTCCTCGCGTTCCTCAGCCGCGCGCTGCGACAGGAGCGGCTGCTGCTCGTGGTCACCTATCGCAGCGACGAGCTGCACCGCCGGCACCCGCTGCGGCCCCTGCTCGCCGAGCTCGAGCGCCTCGAGCGCGTGGAGCGCCTCGACCTGACGCGCTTCTCGCGCGGCGAGCTGGTGGCGCAGCTCACCGGGATCCTCGGCGCCCGTCCCGACGCCCGCCTGGTCGAGGAGCTGTGGGAGCGCGCCGAGGGCAACGCGTTCTTCACCGAGGAGCTGCTGGCCGCCGGCGAGACGGCCGACGCGCGGGCACTGCCCGAGACGCTGCGCGACGCGCTCATGGTCCGCGTCGAGCGGCTTCCCGAGGGCGCCCAGCGGGTCGTGCGGGTGGCGGCGGCCTCCGGGCGCGGGGTGAGCCACCCCCTGCTGGGCGAGGTCGCCGGCCTCGAGGGCTCGGAGCTGCTCGGGTCGGTTCGCGAGGCGGTCGGCCAGCACGTGCTCGTGCAGCGCGACGGACAGGGCTACGGCTTCCGCCATGCCCTGATCCGCGAGGCCGTGTACGACGACCTGCTGCCAGGCGAGCGGGGTGAGCTGCACCTGCGCCTCGCGGAGGCGCTCGCGCGCGACCCGTCGCTGTCCGCCGAGGTGACCGGCGCGCAGGCGGAGCTCGCCTGGCACTGGCGCCAGGCCCACGATCTGCCGCGCGCGCTCCGCGCCTCCGTCGCCGCCGCCGCCGACGCCAGGCGCCTCCAGGCGCCGGCCGAGGCGGCCCGCCACCTCGACGGCGCCCTGGAGCTGTGGGACCGCGTGGACGGCG
>JBLNDU010000131.1:0-3300 GCA_050261935.1 Nocardioidaceae bacterium
ACATCCCGTTCGAGCCCGAGGCCGCGAACCTGTTCTTCCAGCTGGTCTCGTCCCGCTACGAACGAGCGAGCCTGATCGTCACGAGCAACAAGCCGTTCGGGAACCCGCACAGGTTCGCGCCAACGTGTGCAAGGTGACGGTGGCACGACACACCTTGGAGGATCAGGCCCGGTCCGGGAAGAGGCGAGCGTCGTCGACGTGGTCGCGGGCGTAGTACAGGATCGCCCGAGGGTGCAGGCCGATCGCTTCGGCCACGAGGACGGGGCCGCCGGTGGTGACGAGCGCGGCGAGGCGGGTGGAGCGCAGCGCGCGGATCGTCACGTCGGCGGGGTCGAGCACGTGCGACAGGTAGTAGGCCGACACGGGCGCCGCACCGGTCTTGGTGAGCCGCGTGACCAGCAGGTGCGGATTCGTCGTCCCCGTGCGCTCCCGCTCGTGCCGGCAGCGCTGCAGCGCCTCCCACGTCGCCGGGTCCAGCGGCACCGGGCGAGGGCGCCGGCCGAGCCGCAGCGTGCGCGCGCCCGCGTCGACGTCCTCGACGCACAGCGCCTTGAGCTCTGCCGGGGAGGCGGCGTGCAGCAGGGCGGCGAGGCCGACGAACGACTCGTGCCCGCTGGCCTCGCCGCTGCTCCAGCGGGCGAACAGGCGGCGCTGGGTCTCGACCGGCACCGTGGCGCCGGTGAACCCCGGGTTGAAGTTGGCGCGCAGGCCCCGGGTGGCGTCGGTGAGGACGATCCGCCGGCGCCGGCAGTGACGGAAGAAGGTGCGCAGGCTGGACAGGCGGCGAGCGCGCAGCGCCGGTCGTGCCGCCAGGAACGTCTCCACGTGGCCGACCGCGACCTGCTCCCAGCCCTCGATGTGCTCGCCGAGGAATCGGGCGAGGTCGCGGACGGCGGCAAGGTCGTTCTCGATCGTGTCGTGGCTGCGCATCGCGGTCCCGTCACGGGCCGCTCGGGCCCGGGCGGCGAGCTGGGCGTCGGCGAAGTCGGCGGCCGCGGCGCGCAGCGGCGCCGGGACCGCGGTGAGCAGTCGCTCCCGGCGATGGTGCGCGCGCTGCTCGGTCGGATCCGAGCGCAGGGCCAGCCCCTGCTCGACGAGGAACGCCTCGAGCGCCTTGGCCAGCGGGCCATCGGCCCGCCGACCGTCGCGGCGGCAGCGCTCGAGGAGCGCGGCCGGCGGGAGGTGGCCGTGCTCGAGGCGGCGGCCGAGCTCGCGCAGCAGCCCGACCGCGACGCTCGCGTTGCGCGTCGCCGCCAACCGCACGGCGAAGCCGTCCAGCCACGGCGGGGCCTCGGGCAGCCGGGCCGCGAGGCGCTCGGCGCAGCGCAGCACCCGATCCGGGTCGGCCTGCAGGCACCGCCCGCACATCCCGCGCCCGCGATGCCGGCGCAGTCGCCCGCAGCGGCCGCACGTCCTCGGCTCCGGTGATGCCGGCACGTGCGAGGACCACCGCGTGCACGGGCCGCACCAGCCGGTCGCCTCGCGCAGATGGCCGCGACGGTGGCAGCGCGAGCACTCGGCCTGGGCACTGGTGCGCCGCTGGCGCCAGTAGCACGGGCGACAGCGGCCGCGCGCGTGCACGGTGCCGTCTCGATGGCAGTCGAGGCAGGCGCCGGGCCGGGCCATGACGCGCCCGTCACAGCGGCGGCAGCGATCGGCCGCGCGCCGGGGAGGATGGCTCGGCGTGACGCGCCGGCTCGGCCGGCCGCGCCACCGGGGCGGTGTCCACCTCGAGCAGGTCGTTCGGGGTGCACTCCAGCGCCGTGCACAGCGCCGCGAGAGTGTCCAGCTTCACCTGCGCGGGCTGCTTGGCGAACAACGCGGACACCGAGGCGGCGGACAGCTCCAGCCCGGCGCGCTCGGCGAGCAGCCGACGCAGTTGGGCGCCGGTCCACACCTCACGCTGCGCGGCCGCCATCCGCAGCCGCCACCTAATCTGCATGCCGCTGCTCTCCCGTCAGCGCCTCGAGGGTGTCCGAGACGGCGCGGCGATAGGCGTCCTCGATGAACGTCGCGGACGGCGTGACGTAGCGCATCGTCGTGCCGACGTGCCAGTGCCCGAGCATCTGCTGGATCGCCACGAGGTCGACGCCCCGCTCGTAGTTGCGGGTCGCGCACGCGTGGCGCAGCGCGTGCGGACTGAACCGCTCCTCGCCGTCGCGGCCCTCGAGCTCGAGGAGGTGGCGCAGCCGGTTGCGGATGGTGCCACGGTGGATGCGCCCGCCGCCCTCGTCCGGGAACAGCGCGGGGCCCTCGCCCAGCCGCGGCCGAGCCTCGTCGCGGTACCACCCGAGAATCAGGTCCAGGCCGTCGAGCATGGGCACCCACCTCGGGCGCGGGCCCGACGTCTTGGCGCCCTTGCCGAACCGGACGTGGATCTTCCCGAACGGGCCGCGGCCGAAGTGCAGGTCCGTGCGGTCGAGGCTCGCGGCCTCGTCGGCCCGCAGCCCGGCGAGGTACAGGGCCCGGAACAGCGCGTAGTCCCGGGCGGCCGCGGCGTACTTGCGCGCGGTGCCCACCCGCTGCCGCAGGAAGTCGAAGAACTCCTCGAGCCGCTGCGCCGTGGGCGGCGGCGTGGCGGCGGCCGCGTCGTTCGTCACGTGCCGGGAGGCGTTGAACTCGTCGACCGGGTCGGCCAGCCGCACGCCGAACGCCGCCTCGATCTCAGCGGCCTTGCGGGCCACCAGGAACGCGTGGAACCCCTTGAACGCCTGCACGTAGCCGCGCCGCGTCGTTGCCGCCAGTCCCTGGCTCGCCAGCTCGCCGACCACCCGGTCGACGTCGTCGCGACTGACCTCCCACGCCGGACGACCGCACAGGGCGAGGAAGCGCTGCAGGACGCCGGCGCCGTTCTCCATCGTGGTGGCGCTGAAGCCGCGCGCCACCTGCGAGGCCTCGTACGCCTGAAGGCACCGCGCCTGGAACGCCGCGGCGTCCTCGACGGCACCGCGGCGCCTCGCCGGCCCGGCCGGCGACCCGCCCGAAATCACGCGCAACCGGTCGTGCGCCATACGCACACCTTCTTCCGGCCTGCGATCCTCAGGCGTCACCTTACGAAGCGGGATCTCGCCTCATGGATCTCGACACGCCGCGGCAGGCCATTTCCGCAGCCAGCAGTCGGTTATCGCCGTCACGAACGTGTGCCAAGGCCAGTTGCGTGGACCGAGATCTTCGGTGACGCGGTCGCAGTCGCGGCGATGGTCGACCGGCTCGTCCACCATGTCGAGATCATCGCACTCAATGCGAGTCCTACCGCTTACGCAACCGACGGAAGGAGGCCGACGCACCCGAGTGAGCGTC
>JBLNDU010000132.1:0-4506 GCA_050261935.1 Nocardioidaceae bacterium
CCGCCACCGCGGCGTCCCCCCCGCTCCCGGTGCGGGGGGGCTTGGTCGGGGCTTTCGCGCGCAGCCCCCCGCCGCGTGCCACCCCCGAGGCGAGCTTCCGCCTCCAGCGGGAGATCGAGCGCGGCGAGCGCGTCGTCGTGGGCGTCAACCGCGTCGCCGAGCGCGATGACGACCAGACCGCGATCCGGCGCAGCCCGGCCGCGCTCGAGCGCAAGCAGGTGGGCCGCCTCCACGCGACGCGGGCGCGGCGCGACCCGGAGGCGGTGGAGGACGCGCTCACGGAGCTGCGCCTGGCCGCCGCCGGCGATGCGAACCTGATCGAGCCGCTGCTCGACTGCGCGCGCGCCGGCTGCAGCGAGGGCGAGATCGTCGAGTCGCTCCAGCGCGTGTTCGGCACCTACACCGAGACGCCCGTCTTCTGAGCGACGAAGGCGCCGGCGCGACCGCGCCGCCGCCGCGCGGCTACCCTTACGCGCCGACATGGAGGCCTCGCGCAAGATCCGCGTCGTCGTGGCCAAGCCGGGGCTCGACGGCCACGACCGCGGCGCCAAGATCATCGCCCGCGCGCTGCGCGACGCGGGCATGGAGGTCATCTACACCGGCCTTCACCAGACGCCCGAGCAGATCGTCGAGACGGTGATCCAGGAGGACGCCGACGCGGTGGGCCTGTCGATCCTCTCGGGCGCGCACATGACGCTCGTGCCGCGCGTGATGGAGCGGCTGCGGGAGCAGGGCGTCGACGACGTCACCGTCGTCGTGGGCGGCACGATCCCGAGCGAGGACATCCCCGACCTCAAGCGGATCGGCGTGGCCGAGGTCTTCACGCCGGGCTCGCCCGTGCAGGAGATCGTCGACTACATCCGCGCCGGCGCGGCGGCCTAGGAGGGCCGGCCCAGGCGCTCGCGCGCCGACCTGGGCGCGGGCGTCACGCGGCGGCGGCCGGCGAGCGCCCTGCGGCGGCTGCGTCGCGCTCGGCGGCGCAGAGCGCCTCGACCGTCTCGCGTAGCGCGGCCACGCGCTCCTCACCGACCGTCGCCGCCCAGCGGCGCTCGACGTCGTCGAAGATTCGCAGCGCCGCGCGCCCGGCCTCGATGCCGTGCTCGGTCAGCCGGATGATCTTCGCCCGCCGGTCGGCCGGGTCAGGCACGCGCTCGACGTAGCCGAGCTGCTCGAGGTCGTCGACTACCTCGCCGACGGCCTGCTTCGTCAGCCCGCCGCGCTCCGCGAGCTCGGTGAGCCGCATGCCGTCGCGGTCCATGTGCCGGAAGACGCAGCCGTGGCCCGGTCGCAGCTCGGGGTAGCCCTCGTCGCCGAGCCGTGCGAAGACCTCTGCGATCCCGAGCTCCTTGAGCTCCCCGAGCAGCGGGGGCAGCGGGCGGCGCCCTTCGTCGTCGCTCCGCGGTGGCCAGTTAGAGGGCATTGGTTCGGCTAGCACTACTGTCAGGGCACCTGAGCATCTGGTACGGTGACCTTACAAGGCTTCCTGATCATTCTAGACCAGACGAGGGAGGACCTCCCATGAGTCGCAAGTGGTGGACGCTGCTGGCGGTCAGCGTCGCGACCTTCATGCTGTTGCTCGACATCACGGTCGTCAATACGGCGCTGCCGTCGATCCGGGCGGACCTCGGCGCCAGCTTCACCGACCTGCAGTGGGTGGTCGACGCCTACACGCTGACGCTGGCGGCGTTCGTCCTCACGGCAGGGTCGCTGGCCGACCGGCTCGGTCGGCGCCGCACCTTCGCGGCGGGCCTCGCGATCTTCTCGCTCGCCTCGCTCGCAGCAGGGCTCGCGCCCGATCCGACCTTCCTGAACGTCTCGCGCGCCGTGCAGGGCATCGGCGGCGCGATCCTGTTCGCTGTCTCGCTCGCGCTGCTGGCGCAGGAGTTCGCGCCGGGCCGCGAGCGCGGCACGGCGCTCGGCGCGTACGGCGCCACGATCGGCATGGCGGTCGCCATCGGTCCGCTCGTCGGCGGGGCGCTCGTCGACTGGCTGGGCTGGGAGTCGATCTTCCTGCTCAACGTCCCGATCGGCGCCGCGGCGATCGGCGTCACCTACGCGCGGCTCCGCGAGACGCGCGACCCGAACGCGACGCGCATCGACTGGGCCGGCCTCGCCTCGTTCAGCGCATCCCTGTTCCTGCTCGTGCTGGCGCTCGTGCGCGGCAACGAGGAGGGCTGGGGCAGCACGCTGATCGTGTCGCTGCTCGCGGCGGCGGCCGTGCTGCTCGCGGCGTTCGTGCTGATCGAGCGGCGCGTGCGAGAGCCCATGCTCCCGCTCGGGCTGTTCCGGCGTCGCGCCTTCACAGGCGTCCAGCTGGCGGCCTTCGCCGTCTCGGGCTCGATGTTCGCGCTCTTCCTGTACCTGACGCTCTTCATGCAGAGCTACCTCGGGCTGTCGCCGCTCGAGGCCGGGATCCGCTACCTGCCCGTCACCGTGGCGGCCTTCGTGATGGGACCGATCGCGGGCGCGCTGCTCGGGCGCGTGCAGGCGCGGCTGATGCTCGCCGTCGGCCTCGGCCTGACCGGCCTGGGGCTCATCCTGATGTCAGGGCTCGACGCCGGCTCGGAGTGGACTGCCCTGCTCGGCGGCTTCCTCGTCTCCGGCGTGGGCGTCGGCCTGCTCAACCCGGTGATCGCGGACGTGGCGCTGAGCGTCGTGCCGAAGGAGCAGAGCGGCATGGCCGCCGGCGTCAACGACACCTTCCGCCAGGTCGGCGTCGCGGTGGGCGTGGCCGCCTGGGGCGCCGTGTTCCTCGGCCGCGGCGCCGACAGGGTCGCGGAGCTGACCGCCGGCACGCCCGCCGCCACCGGCGAGCGGCCGCGCCAGCTCGTCGAGGCGGCGTCCTCGGGCGACCTCGGCACGGCGCTCGCGGGCCTGCCACCCGGCTCGCGCGCGAGCGTCGCCGCCGCGGCCCGCGACGGCTTCCTCACCGGGCTGAACGAGGTGCTCGTGCTCGGCAGCCTGCTCGCCCTGCTCGGCGCGCTGCTGGCCGCCTGGCTCGTGCGCGAGCGCGAGATCGAGCGCGAGCCGCTCCAGCCGGCCGGCGAGCCGCTGCCGGAGCCGGCGGCCGCCTGAGACACCCATCGGCGCGGGCCCGACCCGGGGCCCGCGCCGTGCAGCCCATTCCGCCGACGCGCGGGGCCGTCGGCCGCTGCGCGCCATGCGCCACGCCGAATCGCGGTGAACCACTTCCGGGCGACGCGCGAAGAGGACCTCCAGACGCAACCGACGCTCAAAGGAGGCGCCTCACCATGCCCCTCACAAGACGTATCCGCTGGAGCATCGCCCTCGCGGCGGTGCTCGCGCTCACCGCAGCGATCGCCGCGCAGGCGGCATCGAGCAGGCCCGAGCGTGGCCACGGTCGACTGCTCTACGCGACCGACAAGGGCGGCAAGCTGCTGAGCTTCGACGCCAGGTCCCCCGAGAGGATCCGCTCAGAGAGGCCCGTTACCGGCCTGCCGGACGGCGTCTGGCTGCGCGGGATCGACTTCCGTCCCGCCACCGGCGACCTCTACGGGATCGCCAGCGACAGCGTCGTCTACCGGGTCAACCCGCGTACGGCGATCGCGGTCGCCGAGGGCCCGCCGTTCACGCCGGCGCTGCGCGGCACGTCGTTCGGCGTGGACTTCAACCCCACCGTCGACAAGATCCGCGTGACGAGCGACGCGAACCAGAACCTGCGGCTGAACCCTGACGCGGGGGACGTGCTGAGCGCCGATCCCGACCTGAATCCGGGCGACCCGCAGGTGGTCGGCTCGGCGTACACGAACTCCTCGTTCAGCGCGACCAGGCCGACGGCGACGAAGCTGTACGCGATCGACTCGAAGGACGACCTGCTCCTCGAGCAGAACCCGGCCAACGCGGGCACGCTGATCAACCCGAAGTCACTTCGCCTCAACGTGACCGACAAGCTCGGCTTCGACATCGCCGGGGCGAGCGACACCGCGTACCTGGCCGGCTCGACCATCGACGGCCGCGGCCGGCGCCGGGGTGCTCGTCTCCACACCGTCGACCTCGCGACCGGTCGAGCCAAGCTCGTCGGACGAATCGGGCAGGGAGGGCGCACGATCACCGGGCTCGCCGCCTGGCAGGACGTGCGCTAGCCACAGGGAGGCGCAGCCGGCGGCCAGGGAGGGCCGCCGCCGAGGAGACCGCCGCATCCGGCGGGCTCCTCGCGCGCTTCCGCCTGCGGCCGCCCCACGAGGACCGGCGACTGACCCGTCAGTCGGCTGGCGGTATGATCTTGCGCGCTTCGCCGCCGCCGGCGCCGCTCGGCAGCCGTGCCAGCGCGGTGACCTAAGCTCCCGGGCCCGGCGCCGTCGGTGTCCGCAGGACAGACCCCAAGGAGAGCTTCGTGAAGATCTGCGTCCTCGTGAAGGAGGTACCCGACGCCGCGGTGCAGAAGCGCCTCGACCCCGAGACGAAGCGCCTCGACCGCTCGGGCGAGAAGAACCTGAACCCGTTCGACACGCACGCCATCGAGGCGGCGATGCAGGTGCGCGAGGG
>JBLNDU010000133.1:0-7183 GCA_050261935.1 Nocardioidaceae bacterium
AGACGCGGTTGAAGGCGATGCCGGCCTCGTCGTCGAACTCGCGCGCGGTCGAGTCAAGCCGGCGGAACAGATCGTCGAGGTTGAAGGTCCCCGACAGATAGCGCAGGTTGCGGAGCAGACCGTCGAGCACCTGCTCGTCGGGCTTGCGGCGCGAGCCGGCCGAGATCGCCTCGCGCGCGATCGCGCGGTACTCGTCATGCGTCATGTCGGAGCGCGAGACGCCGATCACGTTGAAGCGCTCGGGCAGCGCCCCCTCGTGCGCCAGGTTGTAGATGGCCGGCAGCAGCTTCCGCTTCGCGAGGTCGCCCGTGGCGCCGAAGATGACGAGCGTGGTCGGATGGACGGGGAGCCGCTCGAGCCCCTCGACCAGCGGGTTCTCCTCGAGCGTGGCGGCCATCAGTCGAGCTTCGTGTCGACCGCCGCCGCCTTGCTTCGCACCGGGTGGCCGCCGAACTGGTTGCGGAGCGCCGCGTTCACCTTCGCGGCGAAGGCGCCCTGACCGCGCGAGGCGAAGCGCTCGAGGAGCGACGTCGTGATCACCGGCGTCGGGATCCGCCGGTCGATCGCGTCCTCCACCGTCCAGCGCCCCTCGCCCGAGTCCTCGACATAGGGCTCGAGCGCGGCGAGCTCGTTGCCCTCGTGCTCGAACGCGCGGGCGGCGAGCTCGCAGAGCCACGAGCGCACGACCGACCCCTGCATCCAGAGGTGCGCCACCTTGGCGTTGTCGACCTCGTACTCGCAGGCGTCGAAGAGCGCAAAGCCCTCGGCGTAGGCCTGCATGAGCCCGTACTCGACGCCGTTGTGCACCATCTTCACGTAGTGGCCGGCGCCCGTCGGGCCGAAGTGGCCCCACCCGGGACCGTGCTCGGCGTCGGCCGGTGGCGCCAGCACGTCGAGGATCGGCGCGAGCCGCGCGACCGCCCCGTCGGGGCCTCCGACCATCATGCAGTAGCCGACCTCGAGCCCCCAGACGCCGCCGCTCGTGCCCACGTCCACGTAGTCGATCCCCTTCGGCGCGAGCGCGGCGGCGCGCCGCTTGTCGTCGGTCCAGCGGGTGTTGCCGCCGTCGACGATCGCGTCGCCGGCGTCGAGCAGCTCGCCGAGCCGGCGAACGGTCGACTCGGTCGGATCCCCGGCCGGCACCATGACCCAGACGGCGCGCGGCGGGTCGAGCTTCGCGACGAGGTCGTCGAGCGACGACGCGCCCGCGGCGCCGTGGCCCTCGGCCTCGCGCACCGCCGCGTCGCTGAAGTCGAACGCCACGACCTCGTGTTCGGAGTCGCGCTCGATGCGGTGGACCATGTTGCCGCCCATGCGGCCGAGCCCTACGAAGCCGAGCTGCATCTCGGGGCGCCTTCCTCTCCTGTTGTGAAGCCGCCCCGCTCGGGGACGACGCGACGTGTGAGGTGAGCTTGCCACAAGCCGGCGCCCACATCGACTAGCGTGCCGCTCGTGCCGGACGCGGCGGCGCAGGCGTACTACGAGGCCGGGCCGGAGCTGGCAGGCCCGGTCCTTGACGCGCTCCGCCGCGCCGGGCGCGAGGTCGATCCGCTCGACCCCGACGACCTCGCCGGCCTCGACGAGTTCCACGGCCTGGGCCGCCCCGCCACGCTGACGCTGGCCCAGCTCGCCGGCGTGGCGGCGGGCACGCGGGTGCTCGACGTGGGCGCCGGCATCGGCGGCCCGGCCCGCGTGCTGGCGCGCCACTTCGGCGCGCGCGTCACGGCGCTCGACCCCAGCCGTCGCTTCTGCGACCTGGACGCCGAGCTGTGCCGCCGCAGCGGGCTCGCCGCCCGCGTCGAAGTCGTGTGCGGCGACGCCCGCCGCGTGCCGTTCGCCGACGGGCAGTTCGACCTCGTCTGGACCCAGGCCGTATGGCAGAGCGTGGAGGACAAGGCGGCGATGCTGCGCGAGATGCACCGGGTGCTCGTCCCCGGCGGGCGGCTCGCGCTCTACGAGGTCGTCGAGGGGCCGGCGGGCGGCGAGCTCCAGTACCCCGTGCCGTGGGCGGACGGGCCGGAGGAGAGCTTCCTCGTGGCGCCCGACGAGATAGGGCGGCTCGCCGGCGGCGCCGGCTTCACGCCCGAGCGCTGGCTCGAGAACGAAGAGGTCGTTGCGCGGATCGCCGAGACGGCCGGCTCGGGCGCACCCGGCCTCGCGACCGGCGTCGAGGGCGTCACGCTCGCCCTCGTGATGCCCGATTTCGAGGCGCGCATGGCCGGCCTGGCGCGCAACCTCGGGGAGCGCCGCATCGGCACGGTGATGGCCGTGCTGTCGCGGGCCTAGGAGCCTGGGTCAGTAACGGCCGCTGACCCGTCCGGTCGCGTGTCGAGGATCTCCCTGCACACGACGGGGAGGTTGGCATGTCGGCGGCGATTGTGGAGGGGCGGCTGTTTGAGGTCGGGGAAGGGGACGTTTCCGCGGAGACGTTTGTGCGGCCAGCTGGAGAGGAGAAGACCTTTCGCCCCTACGTCCCCGATCAGGTGTTGCTGATGGCGCCGGTGTTGCAGGAGTGGGTGCCGGAGGGCGACCTGGCGCACTTCGTTTCGGATCTGGTCGAGTCGGCGCTCGACCTCTCGCCCATCTATGCCGCCTATGAGGAGGAGCGGGGCTTTCCGCCCTATGACCCGCGGCTGATGCTGAAGCTCTTGATCTATGGCTACGCCAGTGGCGTGATGTCCTCGCGCAAGCTCGAGGCGGCGACCAATCGCGATGTGGCGGTGCGGATGCTGTGCGCCGACCAGCATCCTGACTACCGCTCGATCGCGCGCTTCCGCGCCCGCCACCTGGAGGCGCTCTCGCAGTTGTTCGTGCAGGCGCTGCGGCTGTGCGAGCGGGCGGGCCTGGTCGGGCTCGGGACGCTGGCGCTGGACGGCACCAAGCTGCGCGCCAACGCCTCGCGCCACAAGGCGATGAGCTACGAGCGGATGGTCCGCGTCGGGGCCGAGCTCGAGACAGAGATCGATGCCCTGCACGAGCGGGTGGAGGCGCTGCTCCAAGACGCTGAGCGCACCGACCGAGAGGAGGACGAGCGCTTCGGGCCCGACCGCCGCGGCGACGAGCTGCCGGCCGAGCTGCAGCGCCGCCAGGACCGGCTGGCCCGGATCCGCGAGGCCAAGCAGGCGCTCGAAGCCGAGGCTGCCGAGCGTGAGCGAACGCGCCGGGCCGAGCTCCAGGAACAAGGCAAGAAGCCGCGCAGACCGCCCAATGGACGCGACCCGTTCAAGCCCAAGCCGAGCGCGCAGCGCAACTTCACCGACCCCGAGTCGAAGATCATGAAGACCTCCGACGGCGCCTTCCACCAGTGCTTCAACGGCCAGGCGCTCGTCGATTCCGAGGCCCAGGTCGTCGTCGCCGCCGAGCTCTCCGACGAGGCCCCCGACCAACACCAGCTCGAACCGGCGCTCGACCAGCTGGGCGAGAACCTGGAGGCGATCGAGGCCGAGCTGCCGGGGGGTGCGGCGCTGCTCGCCGATGCCGGCTACTTCTCAGAGGACAACGTGCGGATCACCGCCGAGCACGGCCTCGATCCCTACCTGGCCACCGGCCGCTTCAAGCATTCCGAGCCACCGCCACCGGCGCCGCGCGGACCGGTTCCCAACAACGCCTCCACCAAGCAACGGATGGCGCGCAAGCTGAAAACGAAGCGGGGCCGCGGCGTCTACTCCCGCCGCAAGACGATCGTCGAGCCGGTCTTCGGCCAGATGGACACCGTCCAAGGAGCCCGGCGGCTACTGCTGCGCGGCAAGCCGGCCGCCCGCGCCCAGTGGCGCTTCCACTGCGCCATCCACAACTTGCTCAAGCTGCGCCGCGCCGGCGGGCTCGCTCTCCTCGCGACCGCGTGAGCAGCCGCTCAGCCCACGGCATTACGCCAAAGCGCATCGGCACGCTCCGCGGAAACGCGAACCGCGGGCCATGAAACGATCACGGCAGGAATCGCCCGCGCGCACCCCTCCCAGCCCTCGTTGCCAAGTCGGGCGGCGTTAGCGACCCAGGCTCCTAGCGCTCCGCGAGCGAGGCCGGCGCGCCGAGCGCGTCGTGCAGCTGCCCGCGCGACTCGATGTCGAGCTTGCGGTAGACGTTGCGCAGGTGGAGCTCGACCGTCTTCAGGGTCACGAACAGGCCCTGGGCGATGTCGCGGTTGGAGAGCCCCTCGGAGGCCATCTCGGCGACGCGCAGCTCGCTCGCGGTGAGCGAGTCGACCCCGGTCAGGACGAGCCGGCGCGGCCGCGCCCCGGCGGCGCGCAGCTCCGTCCGCGCCTGCTCGACGAGCGCGCCGGCGCCGCAGCGCGACGCCAGGTCGAGCCCGGCCCTGAGGGGCTCGCGCGCGCGCACCCGCTGCCCCGCGCGCCGCAGCGCGGCGCCCAGGTCGACCAGCGCTCGGGCGTGCTCGCGCCGGGCCGGCGAGTCGGCGAGCGGCTCGACCGCCTCGCCGAGCAGCTTCAGCCCTCGGCGCCCGCCCTGAACCAGCCCCGCGACGCGCAGCGCCTCGCCGGTCGCGCGGCTCGACTCGGCCGCGCGCGCCAGCTCGAGCTCCTCCTCGCTGAGCGCCCTCGCCGCGTCCCGCTCGCCGAGCGCGGCATGCGCGAGCGCCGCGGCCGAGCGCCAGGGGAGCACGGCCGGGTTGCGCGCGCCCCAGGCCTCCTGGCGCCTGCCGCACTCGAGCAGGTCGTCGAGCGCCTCCCGCGCGCGCGACTGGGCCAGCCGCAGGCGCCCTCGGCTGAACAGCAGGCCGTTCAGCATCACGGAGCCGCTCATGGCCTCGCGAGGCGGCGTGCCCGCCGCCGCCTGCTCGGCCGCCTCGAGGTCGCCGCGCTCGATCAGCGCCTCGAGCAGGAAGGAGAGCGCCGCCGGGCGGCCCAGGTGCCAGGCCTCGCCGCTCGCCGCGAGCGCGCTGCGCGCCTCGGCCTCGGCCTCGGCGACCGAGCCGCGTCGGTAGGCGAGGTGGGACCGCCAGCACGAGACGACCGCGAACGCGACCAGCGATCCCCTGGCGCGGGCGTCCTGGAGCGCCTGGGCGTAGAAGCGCTCCGCCAAGTCGAGGCGGTCCGCCACGATCAGCGCGTACGCCGCCTGGTTGAAGCCGGGTGAGTGGGCGAGCTGCGGTCCGCTCACGTCGCCGCCGCCGAGCGCTCGCTCGGCCAGCTCGACGGCGCGGGCGGGAGGCGCGCCTACCAGCGCCGCCTCGATCGCCTGCACCGCGAGGATCAGCCGCTCCGCGGGCGTGTCGTCGCCGAGCCGCTCGGGCAGCCGCTCGAGCCAGCGGCGGAGGACGGGGCGGGTCCCGATGTCGAGCCGAGCGGCCGCGAGCAACTCGCCGTGCAGGCGCAGCGCCAGGTTGGGCACCGTGTCCCGGAGCTCCTCGACCGCGCGCCCGAGCACCTCGACCGCCTCGGCCGCCCGCGCGTGCGCCACCATCGCGAGCCCGAGCTCGAGCGCGGCGATTCCGCGCAGGCGGACATCGTCGGCGGCCTCCATCGCCTCGGCGAGGTGGTCGATCCCGGCAGGTTCGCCCGCTCGCACCTCGCTGGCGCCGAGCGCGAGCATGACGCCGGCGCGGTCGGCCGCGGCCGGCCGCTCCGCCAGCGCGCGTCGGAGGTAGGAGGCGGCGGCGTCGGGGGCGCCGCGCCCCACGGACTCGCGCGCGGCGCGGTGGAGCACGTCGACCGCCCAGGCGTCGTTCGCCGGGTGGGTGGCGAGGAGGTGCGAGGCGGCCCTGTCGGCCGGCGCGCCGGCGGTGGCCAGGAGCTCGGCGGCGCGGCGGTGCATCGCCGCGCGCTCGCCGGCGGGCAGCCCCGCGTACACGGCGGAGCGGACGATCGGGTGCGCGAACTCGAGCGTCGGGCCGGTCTGGAGCAGGTCCGCGGCGGCCAGCTGGTCGGCGCTCGCATGCAGGTCGTCCGACGCCAGCCCCGCGAGCTCGGCCGCGTGGTGCCACTCGGCATTCGCTCCGAGTACCGCCACGGCGTGCGCGAGCGCCCGCGCGCCGGGGCCGAGGCGAGCCAGGCGGCGGCTGACGGCGCGCGCGACCTCGTCCGAGCTGAGCGCCTCCACGCTGGCGGCGTTCGCGGCGGTCGGTTCGATCTCGCGCTGTGCCAGCACCCCGATCAGCTGCCGCAGGAGGAACGGGTTGCCACCGGTCGCGGCGTGGCACGCGCCAGCGAAGGCGACGTCGGGCTGTGCGCCGAGCCCGCGCTCGAGCAGCTCCATTACGCCGTCCCCGCTCAGTGGTCCGAGGGCGATGACCTGCTCCGCCCCCTCGAGCGCCTCCAGCAGCAGCGCGCTCTCGTCGCCAGCGTCGAGCGGCTGGAGCGCCATGACCATCGCCACGCCGATGTCCTCGAGGCGGCGCAGCAGGTACGCGATCCAGCGCAGGGAGGGGGCGTCGGACCAGTGCGCGTCGTCGACGACGAGCAGCAGCGGCTCCCGGCTCGAGAGGTTGGCGGTCAGCCAGAACAGGCCATGGAGCACGGACTGCGAGCGGTCGGGCGCGTCGCGCTCGCCGGCCGGCGGGTCGGCCCCCATGAGCGCGGCGGCCGCCTGCCCGGCGGCGCCGGCGAGCAGGGAGCTGCGCTCCTGCTCCTCAGCCGCGACGACGTCGAGCTCGAAGAGCTGACGCACGATCCCGAACGGGAAGTCGCGCTCGAGCTCGTGCCCGCGCGCCGTCCGGACCCGGAAGCCGAGCTCCTCCCCGAGCGCGCGCGCGTCCCGCAGTAGGCACGTCTTGCCGATTCCCGCCTGGCCCTCGACGACCGCGAGCCGTCCGTTGCCCTCCCGCGCCGCCTCGAGCAGCCGCCGAAGCGCGGCGAGCTCCGGCTGGCGCTCGACGAGCGTGTCAGTCAAGTGCACGGCCTCTCACCCCGGTCCCGCGAGAGAGTGTCGCAGTCCGCTCGTGGTCGGCGCGATCCCCGTCGGGCGGCCTTCCGGACCGACGCGCGGCCGCGCGACGCGGCTCGGGTGTATCAGCGGCACCGGCTCGCGCCTCTGCACAACAAGCGGACAGGATCTGGAGGCAAGCGCTATGGAATCCCTGCATCCCACCTCTCCTCGCGGCGTCGGACGGGAGGCGCCCATCTCGTCGCCCGGCTCGCGCGCCGTCGCGAGCGACACGGGTTCGGACGCGCGCGGCAGGCGCTCGCGCAGGCGTCGGCGGCGCGCGCTGGTCGCGCCGCTCGCGCTCGCC
>JBLNDU010000134.1:0-4684 GCA_050261935.1 Nocardioidaceae bacterium
GGCGTCGAGCCGGCGGCGCCCTGCGGCTGGCGCGGCTGGACCTGGACGGAGCGTGCGGCCGGCTCGGCGCGCGGATCGGGCGCGCTGGCGGCCCACTCGCGGAGTCGCTTGACGTCGCGCGCCTGCGAGAAGTAGAGCGCGGACAGCACCGCGAGGCCCACGACGGCCGCCAGGCCCGCGTAGGAGCCGATCTCCTGGATGAGTTCCATCGAAGCGGTGGGCGAACTGTAGAGCGCGGGTCAGCCGCCGCCCTACGACGCGAGCCCCTCCGTGGCCGCGGTCGTGACGGCGAGCGCGCGCTCGGCCGACAGTTCCGCCACCGCCGCCGCGAGCGCCGGTCCGTCGCCGCCGTACACGAGCTCCTCGATGCGGGCGAAGGCGCTCTCGACCCAGTCCGGGTCGAGCGGCGGCCGCACGGCCGCCACGATCTTGTCCGCCGGCGTGGGCTGGTGGCGCTCGCCCGGGTTGAACAGCTCCTCGTGGAGCTTCTCCCCGGGGCGCCGGCCGACGAGCTCAACCGCGATGTCGACGTCGGGCTCGTACCCGGCGAGGCGGATCATGTTGCGGGCGAGCTCGACGATCTTCACCGGGTCGCCCATCTCGAGCACGAACACGTCGCCGCCCGTGGCCAGCTCGCCCGAGCGGATGATGAGCTGCACCGCCTCGGGGATCGTCATGAAGTAGCGCGTCATGCGGGCGTCCGTGACGGTCACGGGGCCGCCGGCGGCGATCTGGCGCCTGAAGATCGGCACGACCGAGCCGGACGACCCGAGCACGTTGCCGAACCGCACGGCCGAGTAGCGGGTGCCCGGATACCGGTGCTGGGCCGCCTCGACGGCCCACTCGGCGAGCGCCTTCGAGGCGCCCATCACGGTCGCCGCCGCGACCGCCTTGTCGGTCGAGACCAGCACGAAGCGCTCCGCGCCGGCCTTGCCCGCGGCGGCCGCGACGATGCGGGTGGCGACCGCGTTGTTCCGCACCGCCTCGACCGGGTTCTCCTCCATCAGAGGCACGTGCTTGTAGGCCGCCGCGTGGAAGACCACCGACGGGCGGTGCTCGTCGAACACCTCGAGCATCCGCGTGGCGTCCCGACAGTCGGCGAGCACCGGCAGCACGCGCGCGAAGTGGCGCTCCTCCTCGAGCTCGCGGCGAATCTCGAACAAGCTGTTCTCGCCGTTCTCCACCAGCACGAGCAGCTTCGGCGCGACGCGGGCGATCTGGCGGCAGAGCTCGGAACCGATCGAGCCGCCGGCGCCCGTGACGAGCACGACGCGCCCGCGCAGGTAGGCGCCGACGCGGTCGATCTCCATTCGCACCGGCTCCCGGCCGAGCACGTCCTCGACGCGCACCTCGCGGACCTGTCGGATCAGGTTGACGCCACCCGAGAGCAGCTCGAGCGTGGTGGGCAGGGTGCGCACGAGGATGCCGCGCTCGCGGCAGGCCGTGACGACCTTCTGGCGCAGCACCCCGGGGGCCGAGGGGATGGCGATGATGACCTCGTCCGGCTCGGCGTCGTCGAGCACGCGCGCCAGCTCGTCCGTGTCGCCGAGAACCTTCAGGCCCGCGATGCGCATGCCGCGCTTGCGCGGGTCGTCGTCGACGAAGCCGATCGGCGCCGCCGACAGGCCGGGGTTGCGGCGCAGCTCGACGGCCACCTGCTGGCCGCCGTTGCCGGCTCCCACGATCAGCACCTCGCGCGCCGCGCGCTCGAGCAGCGCCCCGCGCGCCGGTCGCTCCACAACCGCCCGCACGAGCAGGCGCGAGCCCGTGATGAGCGCGATCGTGAGCAGGAAGTCGAGCGCCATCACGCCGCGCGGCGGGTCGGCGTTGCCGGGCGCCAGCGCGAACAGGCCGGCGATCACCACGAAGCTCGAGACGACCACCGCCTTGAGGATCGACGCGAAGTCGCGGTGGTCGACGAACCGCCACAGCTTGGAGTAGAGGCCGAACGCCGCGAACAGCACGAGCTTGACGAGGACGACGATCGCGATCGAGGCCCAGAGCAGCTCTCGGTAGCGATCCGGGATGCCGGTGTCGAAGCGGAGCAGGTAGGCGCCGCCGTAGGCCAGCGCAACGAGCGTGCCGTCGATGGCGATCTGGCCGAGGCGGCGCACGTGGAGCGACGCCGAGAGCTTCCTCATTGCGCGGCTGACGGGAGCATGGTGACCAGTTCGCGGGGGTCGGGCCGGACCCTCGTTCCGCCGTGCCGCCCACTCCGCCGCCGGACGATCCGGTCGGGACCCTCCAGCGGGCGCGGCGGCCCCCGCGGCAGGGGCCTCGTCGACTGCGCCGAGCCGCCCTCGAAGGTCGTACAGGCGGGCGTGCCGAGCGCGGCTGTCTCGGCTCAATGGTATCGCCGCGCCAGACGCGGGCGCGGCGGGGTCCCCGGCCGGCCCTCAGGCGCGGGCGGACGCGCAGGCCTCGACCACCGCGCCCACGTCCTCCTCCGACAGGCGCGGGCCCATCGGCAGCGCGAGGTGCGTGCGGGCGAGCTCGTCGGTCGCGGGCAGCTCCGCCCCGGTGGCGAAGCGGGCCATCGCCGGCTGGCGGTGTACCGGCACCCGGTAGTAGGCGCGCGCGCCGACCCCGGCCGCGGCGAGCGCGTCGGCGAGCGCGTCGGCGTGGTCGTGGCGGACGACGTAGAGGTGGTAGACGTGCTCGACGCCGGCGGCGGGGCGAGGCAGCTCGGCGTGGTCGCCGAGCCCGAGCCGCTCGTAGGCGTCCGCGGCCGCCCGACGGGCGGCGTTCCAGTCCTCGAGCTCGGGCAGCAGCGCACGCAGCGCCGCCGCCTGGAGCTCGTCGAGCCGCGAGTTGTAGCCCACCTCGACGAAGCTCCGCTTGTCGCGCGAGCCGTGGAAGCGGAGCGTGCGCGCCCGCTCCGCGACGTCGTCGTCGTCGGTGGCGAGCGCGCCGCCGTCGCCCAGGCAGGGCAGGTTCTTCGACGGGAAGAAGGAGAACGTCGCGGCGTCGCCGAGCGCGCCCGCCTTGGCGCCGTGGAGCGCGGCGCCGGCGGCCTGGGCCGCGTCCTCGAGCAGCGGCAGCCCGAGCTCGCGCAGCTCGGACACGGGCGCCACGTTGCCGAACAGGTGCACCGGCACGATCGCCCGCGCGCGCGGCGTCAGCGCGCGCTCCACCGTCTCGCGGGTCACGCAGAACGTCTCCGGATCGACGTCGCAGAAGACCGGCACGGCCCCGATCGCCGCCACCGCCTCGGCCGTCGCATAGAAGGTGAAGGACGGCACGACCACCTCGTCGCCCGGCTCGACGCCGAGGGCCCTCAGCCCGATCATCAGCGCGTCCGTGCCGTTCGCCACTCCCACGCAGTGGCGCACGCCCAGGTAGGCGGCGAGCTCCCGCTCGAAGGCCTCCACCTCGGGCCCGAGGATGAAGCGTCCGCTCGCCACGACGCGCCGAAGCGCCGCGTCCAGCCGATCCCGGTACGGCGCCAGCGACGTAGCGAACAGGGGGACCGGCGCCATCCGGGCCGCTACCCTAGCCGCGACCTGCCGATGCACGAGCTCGCCTCGATCACAGATCCGATCGTGCAGCTCGCCGTGGACGTGGTGGACGCGATGGGGCTCCCGGGGGTGTTCGTCCTGATGGTGCTCGAGAGCGCGTGCATCCCCGTGCCGAGCGAGGCCACGATGCTGTTCGCCGGCTTCAACGTGTCGAACGGCGAGTACTCGCTCGTGGCCGCCACGGCGGTCGGTTCGGTGGCCAACCTGATCGGCTCCTGGCTCGCGTACTGGCTAGGGCGCGTGGGACGCGTCGACCTGCTCGAGAAGCACGGCCGCGCGCTGCACGTCAAGCAGAGCCACCTGGAGTGGGCGGACCGCTGGTTCGCGCGCTACGGCGACGCGACCGTCTTCTTCAGCCGGATGCTGCCGATCATCCGCACCTTCATCTCGCTTCCCGCCGGCGTGGCGCGGATGCCGTTCTGGCGCTTCAGCCTGCTCACCCTGGCGGGCTGCATCCCCTGGGTGCTGATGCTCACCCTGATCGGCAAGACAGCGGGCGACAGCTGGAGCGACTGGAAGGACCACCTCCACTACGTCGACTACGCCGTGCTCGCCGCGATCGTGGCGACGGTGGCGTGGCTCCTAGTGCGTCGCCGGCGCCGCCGCGCCGTGCCACCCGGCTCGCCGGCCGAGCCGAACCCCGAGCGGGCCTGACCGCCGCGCGGCTCCCGCTCGCCGAGGCGCTCGCGCTCGGCGCGCTGCAGGGGCCCACCGAGCTCCTGCCCGTATCGAGCTCGGGCCACCTGGCGCTCGTCCCGCGACTGCTCGGGTGGCGCTTCACGGAGCTCGACCCCGAGCACCGCAAGCTGTTCGAGGTGGCGCTCCACGCCGGCTCGGCGGCGGCGCTGGCGCGCCCGCTCGGAGCCGAGCTCCTCGCGCTCGGCCGCCATGACCTGGCGCTGCTCGTGCTGACGCTGGCGCCGCCGGCGCTCGCCGGCTACCTGCTCGAGCGGCCGGTGGAGCGACGGCTAGGCGGCGAGCGCTCCGTGGCGCTGGCCCAGGTCGGCGCGGGCTTCGCGCTGTGGTGGGCGGACCGCCGACCGGGACGGCGCGGTCGGGCGGACACGCTCGACCACCTCGCGGTCGGGCTGGCGCAGGCGGCGGCGCTCGTCCCGGGCGTCTCGCGCGCCGGCGCGGCGCTCACGGCGGCGCGCCTGCGCGGGCTC
>JBLNDU010000135.1:0-5404 GCA_050261935.1 Nocardioidaceae bacterium
AGGCGACGCAGAGCGGCGGCGAGGCGAGGTAGTTCATCCGCACCTCGGGGTGGATCCGCCCCTCGAAGTTGCGGTTGCCGGACAGCACGGAGCAGACGGCGAGGTCGCCCTCCTCGATCGCCGCCGACACCTCCACCGGCAGCGGCCCGGAGTTGCCGATGCAGGTCGTGCACCCGTATCCCACGAGGCCGAAGCCGAGCTGCTCGAGCGGCTCGGTCAGGCCGGCCCGCTCGAGGTAGTCCGTCACGACCTTGGAGCCCGGGGCGAGGCTCGTCTTGACCCAGGGCCTGCGCGTCAGCCCGCGCTCGACGGCGCGCTTCGCGAGCAGGCCGGAGCCGAGCATCACCGACGGGTTGGAGGTGTTGGTGCAGCTCGTGATCGCGGCGATCACGACGGCGCCGTGCTCCAGCTCGAGCTCCGTGCCGTCCTCGAGCCGCACGGGCACGCCGCGCTGGGAGGCCTCTGCGACCGCGGCGCCCGGCCGGTCGGGGTCGTGGGCCCGGCTCGGCTCGCCCCTGGCCGTGACCCCGGCCGCGCCGGAGGGTGGGTCGCTGGCCGGGAACGAGTTGGCCGTCCCATCGCCATCGCCGCCCGCGTCGAGGTCGAGCTCGGCGAGCGCCTCGCGGAAGGAGTCGCCGGCGGCGCTCAGGGCGACGCGGTCCTGCGGCCGCTTCGGGCCGGCGAGGCTCGGCTCGACGTCGCCCAGGTCGAGCTCGAGCGTGTCCGAGTAGACCGCCTCCTCGGTCGCCTCGTCGTGGAACAGGCCCTGAGCGTGCGTATACGCATCGACGAGTTCGACCAGCTCGCTGGGCCGCCCCGTGAAGCGCAGGTAACGAAGCGTCTCGGCGTCGACCGGGAAGATGCCGCAGGTTGCCCCGTACTCGGGCGACATGTTGCCGATCGTCGCGCGGTCCGCGAGCGGCAGCCCGCCGAGCCCGGCGCCGAAGAACTCCACGAACTTGCCGACCACGCCGCGCTCACGCAGCATCTGCGTGACCGTGAGCACGAGGTCCGTGGCGGTCGAGCCCTCCGGCAGCTCGCCGGTGAGCCGGAAGCCCACCACCTGTGGGATCAGCATCGAGACTGGCTGCCCGAGCATCGCGGCCTCGGCCTCGATCCCGCCGACGCCCCACCCGAGCACGCCGAGCCCGTTGACCATCGTCGTGTGCGAGTCGGTGCCGAGCAGCGTGTCCGGGAAGGCGCGGCCGTCGCGCGAGTCGACCACGCGCGCGAGGTACTCGAGGTTGACCTGGTGGCAGATGCCCGTGTTGGGCGGCACGACCTCCAGGCCGTCGAACGCCGTCGTGCCCCAGCGCAGGAAGGCGTAGCGCTCCCGGTTGCGCCTGAACTCGAGCTCCGCGTTGCGCTGAAAGGCGAGCGGCTCGCCGAACACGTCGACCTGGATCGAGTGGTCGATCACGAGCTCGACCGGGACGAGCGGGTTGATCCGCGCCGGCTCGCCGCCGAGCGCTTCCATCGCGTCGCGCATCGCGGCGAGGTCGACGATCGCCGGCACGCCGGTGAAGTCCTGCATCAGCACGCGGCTCGGCGTGAACGCGATCTCGTCGCGCGGCTCGTCGGTCGCGACCCAGCGCGCCACCTTCTCGATCTGGTCGGCGGTGACCGCCTCGCCGTCCTCGTTGCGGAGCAGGTTCTCGAGCAGCACCTTGAACGAGTAGGGCAGCCGCGCCACGTCGTAGCGGGCCTGGAGCGCGTCGAGGCGGAAGATCTCGTGCGTGCGTCCGCCAACCTCGAGCGTGCTGCGGGCGCCGAAGGAGTCCGAATGGGTCACGCCATCGAGGCTACCGCTCCGACACGGGTTGGCGGGTCCGCGGCTCGCGGGATTGGCCGACCGTCCTGGCCGCGCAACGCGCGGCCGGTCGACCTTCTGCGATTCCCGCGCGACGCCGCCTCACGCGTCGCGCGGCGCAACTCGGGCCGCCCAGGTCGCCCCGGCGCTCGCCACCACGACGAGCAGGATCGCCGCGACCTCGCGCGACCCGAGCACCTCGCCCAGCACGACGAACCCGGCGAGCGCCGCGACCGCCGGCTCGAGGCTCATGAGGACGCCGAAGACGCGCGGCGGGAGGCGCCTCAGCGCCTCCAGCTCGAGCGAGTACGGGATGGCCGAGGACAGGAGCGCCACGGCGGCGCCGACGGCGAGCACGCCGGGGCGGAGCAGGTCCGCCCCGCCCGCCGCCACGCCGGCGGGCAGGAGCAGCGCGGCCGCGACGACCATGGCGAGCGTGAGCCCGGTGCCGGCCGGGAACGCGCGCCCGACGCGGGCGCTCAGGAGGATGTAGGCGGCCCAGAAGCCGCCCGCGAGGAAGGCGAGGGCCACGCCGACGGCGTCGAGGTCGGCGGCGCCGAAGTCGGACAGGAGCAGGATCCCCGCCGCTGCGAGCGCCACCCAGACCAGGTCGAGCGCCCGACGTGACCCGGCGACGGCGACGCCGAGCGGGCCGACGAACTCGAGCGTGACGGCCACTCCGAGCGGGATGCGGGCGAGCGCCCCGTAGAAGGACAGGTTCATCGCCGCGAGCGAGACGCCGAACGCCGCGGCGAGGAGCAGCTCGCCGCGCGAGCGCCCGCGGAGCCGCGGGCGCCACGGCGCGGCCAGCAGGAGCGCGGCGAGCAGCACGCGCAGCAGCACGGTGCCGGCCGGCCCGACCTCGTCGAAGAGGCCCTTCGCCAGCGCCGCCCCGAGCTGCACCGTGCCGATCCCGGTCAGCACGAGCAGCGGCGGCGGTACGGGCGCAGCGTGAACCGCCTCGGCGCCGTGGCCGCGTCGCGCCCGCGCCCGCGCGGCCGCGCTCGGGCGACGGGTCACGCGCAGCCCGCGCGTCGCCGTCGAGGCGCTGCGGCCTTGGCCAGCCGAGCGGTCACCGAAGACCGCCCTGCCCGCCGGCCGCTACGAGGAGGCCGCCGCCTCGGCGGCGCGCGCCTCGACCTTGTCGGGGTCGGGCGTCCAGTGCGCCTCGGCGTCGGTCGGCACGTCGCGCAGGTAGGCCTCGGCGTCGAGCGCCGCCATGCACCCCGTGCCGGCGGCCGTGACCGCCTGGCGGTAGACGTGGTCGGTGAGGTCGCCTGCCGCGAACACGCCCGGGACGCCGGTGCGCGTCGAGCGGTCCTCGACCTGCACGTAGCCGTTGGCGTCGGTCCGCACCTGGCCCTCGACAAGCGCCGAGTTGGGCCGGTGGCCGATCGCCACGAAGGCGCCGTCGATCTCGAGCGACCGCTCACGGCCGTCGTCCGCGGCTCGCAGCACTGCACGCGCCATCGAGCCGTCCTCGCCGGCCTCGAAGCGCTCGACGAGATAGGGCGTGAGCAGCTCGATGTTCTCGATCTCGCGCGCCTTCTGGAGCATGATCGCCGAGGCGCGGAACTCGTTGCGTCGGTGCACGATCGCGACGCTGCTCGCGAACTTCGACAGGAACGTGGCGTCCTCCATCGCGGTGTCGCCGCCGCCGACCACGATCGTCGGCTTGCCGCGGAAGAACGCCGCGTCGCAAGTCGCGCAGTAGGACAGGCCGCGCGCCGCCAGGTCCTCCTCGCCGGGCACGCCGAGCTTCTTCGGCTCCGCGCCCATCGCGAGCACGAGCGTGCGCGCGCGGAGCTCCCGCTCTCCGAGCCAGACATGGTGGAGGCCGCCGTCGCGGCCGAGCTCGATCCGCGTGGCGTCCTCGGTCACGAAGCGGGTCCCGAAGCGCTCGGCCTGGTCGCGGAAGTCCTGCATCATCTGGGGGCCGAGCACGCCCTGGGCGTAGCCCGGGTAGTTCTCGACGTCGGTCGTCTGCTGCAGGAGGCCGCCCCACATGAAGCCCTCGATCACGAGCGGCTCGAGGTCGGCGCGCGCGGTGTAGAGCGCAGCCGTGTAGCCCGCCGGCCCGCCGCCGACGATGATCACGTTCTCGACCTGCCTCGTATCCGTCACGTAGCCTCCGCCGCTCTCACTTTACTTTCTGAAGTATAGACCGCCGCCCCCTCCGCCAGCTCTGCGCGCCGCTCGCGCTCCCAGCCCGCCACCGTGCCACGCAGCTGGATGAAGGCGAGCACGCCGGGCGGGATCGGCAGCCAGAAGGCGATCACACGGTAGGCGAGCACCGCCGGGAAGACGATCCCGCTCGGGATGCCGAAGAGCACGAAGGCGGCGATCATGCCAGCGTCCACGGACCCCACGCCGCCAGCGGGCGACGGCACGAGGTTGGCCGCCATGCCGACGAAGAAGCCCTGAACGAGGACGCCGAACGGCACGTCGCCGCCGAACGCCTCGAAGCTGGCCCACAGCACCGCGATGTTGGCGGCCCAGAAGCCGACCGCCCCGACCACCGCGAGAGCGCCGCGCCGCGGATGGCGGACGAAGGCGATCGCCGTCCGCACGCCGCTCGCGACGGTCGCCGGCACGGTAGCGAGCCGCGCCAGCATGCGGCCGTGCCAGCCGCCCGCCGCGAGCCGCGACATCCGCCGCTCGATGTCCTCGGGGACCAACGCGAACAGGAGGAAGACGGCCATCGCGCCGGCTGCCATCGCCGCCGGCACGACGGTGCCGCCGAACGGCGCGCTGCCGGGCAGCACGTGGGTGCGAAGCAGCACGCCGAACAGCACGAGCGCCAGCATGTAGACGGAGTACATGAGCGCGAGGAAGGCGACCATGCGGCACGCCGAGCGCCGCCGCGGCATGCCCGCCTTGCGCAGCGCCCAGTACGTGAGCGCGATCCCTCCCGCCCCCGCGGCGGAGAAGATGCGGGTCGCGGCGAGCCCGGCCATCGTGATCTGGTACGACGCCTTGACGTCAAGCCGTCGGTAGACCTCGTCCTCGACCCTGCCGCCGAGCACGCCGCGGAACAGCGCCACGTAGGCGGCGAAGGCGGCGACGTTGAAGACGACCGCGATCACGATCCAGTACCAGGTGGCGTCGTCGAGCTTGGCGAGCGAGTCGTCGAGGCCGACCACCTTGGGGAACAGGATGTAGATCGCCACGACCAGCGCGACGAAGAGCAGGACGCCGGTGAGCATCCGCCGCTTGTCGCCGAGCATCGCGCCGAAGGTGCCGACGCGCTCGTCGTCGGCCCGATCATCGTCGGCCCGCTCCTCCTCGTCGTGCCCGTCGAGCTCGAGCTCGAGGTCGAGCCGCTCGTCCGGGGGCATCAGGCCGCCCGCGGCTCGAGTCGGGAGAACCCCCGCGAGAGCGCGCGGAGCGCCGGCTCGGCGCGCGGCGCCCCGCGCCAGATGCCCTCGGCGAGCGCGAGGCCCGCGAGCAGGTCGACGACGTAGTGCTCGCCCAGGTACACGAGGCCGAACCCGAGCACGAGCGCGTAGGACCATCCGAGCCTGCCGGGCGCCCTCCCGACTCCGGACAGCACCCTGGCGGCCATGACCGATGTGCCGAAGTGCAGTGAGGGCA